>SKTJ01000093.1 GCA_007122565.1 Syntrophomonadaceae bacterium
CTCAAATGGATTTTTAAGCTTATGATAGACTTTACTACAGAGTGTAGTTGTTTGATGGGAAAGTTAAATACCTAATACAAAAAGCCCCATGATTTATGAGGCTTTTTGAAAATAGGTATCTGGCTATCTTCCTGTAATTCTTTCAATTATGTGACAAACATCATCCTCATCTATGCCACATCGGGCACTTGCATCCCCAATTCTCTCCAAAAATTTTTTAATTGGTGATGCCTTTGGCTCCGAGGATTGGTTCTTATCAAAATGCTCAACACATTCCGTAGAACAAAAATAATACAACGTACAATCTGACGGATCATAATTATTTCCTGTGGAAGGGGTCTTCTTTTTGCCACACAGCACTTGCTCCCCTGCGCGGGTATGGGGGAAAAAACTTTTTTTGCATACCGGACAGGCAACTTCTGGAGAAGATAGTTCCATCATTAATAAAACCTCCTTTGCATTCGTACCAAAACCATTTCCTGTTTGTAACTACTCAGGTATAATTTGCAGCGGGGTTCAGGATACCTGTTCGAAACCGCAGTCTCAAGTTAAAGATACAGAAGTTGCCTTTGCCGACCCGGCTCACATGCTTTGGCTCGCTGCGCTCAAACACGTAGCATGGGAAACCCCGGTCCGGCAAAGCCTGTTGATCGAGCCTGAACGGTTTCTCACAGGTAATCCTGAACCCCTTTATGCTTTTTTCAAGAGTGCTGAGTTGTTACTCCTGTTTAATACCTTCCAGTCCCTCGTTCTGTATCAGCCTCCGCTAAGAGCGCGAACCGCCACACTTAATATCGCACTCCTTACCGGAAGATTAGAAATAAGGGAAGCTACAGCTTCCCTTATTTCTAACTGACTAACTTTATATCATTAGCATTTTTTGGTTTTAAAAGTTTCACAGTAGGTACTATCAGAAGAACAGGTATCTGATCCATCACCTTGCATATTTACTTCAATTTTCTCTGCGGCACACTTCATCTCTTCCCAGTAATCACAATTACTAACACTGCATTTGATAGTTGAGGACATTATTTCACATCCATTCTCAAAGTTTTATTCTGCTCTTACATACTATCGAATGTGATGCTCAGAAATATATTAGCAATATCCCCATTATTTTATGACTTTATTTCCATTTTCCAATGCAAAAGCCCCATGCGTTATAAGGCTACTTAAGAACACGCCAGGTATCATATAATCCACACTTTTTAAGGATTAAACCTACCTTCATCAGTTCTAAGAGATTTTAATGCCGGCCCTTCAATAATATCACCTTCATAATTAAACCTTGAGCCATGGCATGGGCAGTCCCATGAAAGCTCCGCTGCATTCCAGGCAAGGTCACATCCCATATGGGTACAAATAATACTAACAGCATGGATTTTTTCTTTTTTATCCTTAAATATGCCAACCTTCTTACCGTCATCGTTTAAGATTACTTTTGCTTCGCCTGGCTTTATGTTCGTATCTTTCGGAATTAGTCTTAGTTTATCGCCTATTAAATGCTTTGCTGTATTAATGTTTGTAGTTGTAAAGTTTTTGATCATGGGATCTGATTCAAACCTTGATGGATTATAAACGGGTGCCCAGGGATTTTCCCCTTTTACAATTAAGTCCTTTAACAAAATCGCAGAAGCCGTGCCATTTGTCATGCCCCATTTTTTAAAACCTGTTGCAACAAATACGTTGGGACTTTTGGAAGTGATATTTCCCACATAAGGCACATCATCCAAGGTTTTGTAATCCTGTGTAGACCATCTGAATAGCAGCTCTGTAAAATCATATGTTTCTTTGGCAAAATCCAGGAGATTCTGATAGTGTGTATTTGTATTGGGTCCCTCCCCCGTTTTATGATGTTCTCCCCCCACAATAATCAGCTCCCCGTCTAAATGAGGAGTAAACCGAAAAGATCTGCCGGGCTCTTCTGCGGTAATATACATACCTCCTGGAAATTTTTCTTTAATTCTTATTCCCAGGGCATATGATTTCTCCGGGTACAGTCTTGCAAAGTAATAGCCACCGCTTCCATAAGCGGGAAAATGAGAAGCAATAATCATTTTTTCTGCAATTACCTTACCGTCTTTAGTGATAACAGTGCAGGGATTAGTTTCTTCAAAATCAATTGCCCTGCTGTGCTCAAAAATATGGCTGCCATCGCCCGGTATATCCTTAGCAAGGGCTAATATATATTTGCGCGGATGAAATTGAGCCT
The DNA here is from genome assembly GCA_007122565.1 of Syntrophomonadaceae bacterium. Lineage (GTDB taxonomy): Bacteria > Bacillota > Dethiobacteria > DTU022 > UBA8154 > UBA8154. The sequence goes on from SKTJ01000093.1 coordinate 2,213, forward strand.
GGTTATCAAACCGCTCAGCTGCTTTTATTTCAAACGGAAGGGGCAACTCTTCCAGATAAGCTGCTTCAATCCCGAGACTCGAGGCAGCTTCCACCTCGCTTTTTATCTGCTGTATGTATTTTTCCGATTGCGTATATACATAAGCCGCTTGCCTCGAAAAGTCACAATCAATCTGCTTCTCATTGATCAGATCCTCAATAAAATTAATTGCATGTTCATTAGCATCTGCATATTGCTGCGCTTTTTCCTTTCCCAAATGCTTTATCATCTTGCTATAGATGAGACTGTGCTGAGATGTTATTTTAGCAGTGGTATGGCCGGTAGTTCCCTGAACGATCCGGTCCGCTTCAACAACGGCAACCTTAACATTTTCCTGCTTCAAAAGATACGCAGCAGTGATCCCAACAATACCGCCTCCAACAATTACCACATCCACTTTAATATCTTTATCTAAAGCAGGATAGTCTGTGGACTCCGTAGACGCCATCCAATATGGCTGTGGCGGGTTTTCGAAACCGAAGTCAGCAAATACAGTTCCTTTGCCCATTTTTAACCCTCCTGAGGTGAGTTTTAAGCCTCTGCCAGCTTAGAAAATATTGCTTAAATTGATTCCTTCCCTGTCTATGATGCGCTGGACCATACGTTTGGCAGCTTTTACTTCTACCAGCGCTTCTTCTTTAAGGCCCACTTCCACCAGACTACCTACCCTGCCAATGGACTGATCCAGCATATCAATTTCCCCGTGGTCCATGAAAGGAGTCCACCACCGGTCCGCCGTTTCCCAGTGAACGTTGAGTTGATTAATTTCCTTTTGTGCCTGCTCCCAATCTTCCCGGTCCAAATGCTGCTGAATACCGGAAAGGGAATCCTGGAGATCCTTGGCTATTGCTGAAGTATGATAATAATTAAATGTAGCAAACCCAACAATTACTACTAACAAAACAATTATTGCCCCGAGTAACTTCAGGATACCTCACCCACTTTTAGCCTGAGCTTTGTTGCTTCCTTTGATAGAATAGTTTTCCGTCCGTATCGAGACTGGCCAGAAAAACTTCCTTAAAGTCATTTATACCAAACTTACTCAGTTCTGTTTTCAACCAATTTTCATTTAATCCCACACTTCTCAGATTTTGCGAGTCCACATGCCCATCCACAATGAGGGAGTAACAAAGCCCTTCATAATTGGTGGGAAGATTAATATCTTCCGGGTTAAGGGGCCTTTTTTGGGACTTGGGAATAACGCTTAACTCACCGTTGGTTTCCATAATGGCAAACTCCACGTCGGACAAATTGGGATACCCGGCAAGGCGCAGTTGTTCCAGCAAATCATTAATATTAACACGGAGATTACCTAATTCCGTTTCGTTTATTCTACCGTTTTCAATTACAATGCTGGGTTTGCCGCATAAGAGGGCACGTACCGGCGCAAATTTCACACTTAGAATGGAAACTATTACCTGGAAGCTTAACAGTATAAGAATAGGCACAATACTGTTAACCAGGGGTATACTGATATCTTCCATGGGTATGGCAGCCAAAGCTGAGATCATAATCACTACCACCAATTCATAGGGTTGCAGCTGTCCAATCTGCCTTTTTCCCATGATTCGCATCACCACAAAAACAAGGAAATACAAAATAACCGTCCTGAAAATAACAGCAAACAAGTTTTAAACACCCTTTACTCGATACTTCTATTTAATAATATAAAACAAGGATTCTACTTCTTCCGGATCTGCAACCTGCAATTTATCCTGCAGAGTATCCAATACTTCCTGGTCAATTTCTCCGGGATACGTTCCCAGAATGCGCTGACAAACAGCAATACTTGCTGTGGATTCATGGTGCTGTCCCACGAAACTCACAATTTCATTAATCATCTCTTCCTGAACCATGGATAGCCTCCTATGCAAATGTATGTTGTTACCTTTTTTATTTTACCCATGTTTAGGAGGATTAACCA
>SKTJ01000336.1 GCA_007122565.1 Syntrophomonadaceae bacterium
GTTCAGGATTACCTGTGAGTAACCGTTAAGGCTCGATCAAAAGGCTTTGCCGGACCGGGGTTTCCACATGCTACGTGCTTGAGCGCAGCGAGCCAAAGCATGTGAGCCGGGTCGGCAAAGGCAACCTCTCTATCTTTAAACTTGAGATTGCGGTTTCGAACAGGTATCCTGCACCCCGCTGCAAATTATACCTGAGTAGTTACGATTTTCATTTGCTTTTTTTAACTAACGGAAAAAGACGTGGTTTCCGATAACCGTGGTTACAGGTTGCTGGCGTACCCACTGATTACTGGTCTTGCGGGGATTGTAAAAGCCGAGGGCACCAAGGGAAGGATCAGAGCCATTCAGGGCTTCATATACTGCCTGGTAGGCGGTCCTGTTAGCCGGCAGGTTAATCCTGCCGTCCAAGACGGGGGAATACTGGTAATAGCCGTACGCCACCTGGTAGATTACGCTGCGCAAAGTATTGGGATAAATGGAGCTTTTTACTCTGTTCAATACGGAAGCTGCAACAGCAACCTGTCCCGTATAGGGCTCTCCCGCCGCTTCCGAATGGACAAGACGGGCCAGCAGGTCAATATCCTGCTGCCCATATTGATGCCCTCCTCTGGAGGGTAAAGGAGCGGCAGCAGGAGTAGCGGTAGTTGTTGGAATATTAATTTTCTGCCCCGGGTAAATAATATTTGGCGATACATTGGGGTTGGCTGCGATAAGTGCCGGAAGACTTGTCCCATATCTTTGTGCAATAAGCCACATCGTGTTCCCAGGGCTGACTGTATGTACCTTTGTTGCGATGCTTAAGACCTGGCCGGGATAAATCGTAGAGCTTGTAAGCCTGTTAGATGCCAATAATTCTGCAACAGTTGTGTTGTACCTTTGGGATATGAGCCAGAGAGTATCTCCAGGTGCAACCTGGTGGGAAACAGCTGCTTGTCCCACCTGTCCCCAGGTAAAAAAACAGAAGACCGCAAATGTAAGTAAAAAAACCTTCTTAAATTTCTCTCCCAATAACATTATGTTACCTCCGTTTTTATTCTGAGCGTGGATATCCACTATTTAAGTAAATTTATAATGGGCATCCTCAACTCAGAAGTAATTATGTTAACCTGTATCAACTTGTATATTATAAAAAAACAAAATTTTTGCAAACCTTCCTATCAACTCCTGTCATGAGTTATAAAGGAATATCTAACATAATTTTGTCCATTTATCTTATTTTAGTTAAAGTTTTAAAGGGATGGAATATTGTGCTAAATCTTTTGTGCTTAGCACTTGTGTAACTGAGCGGTTCAAATGCGGTGTTTGGTTACAGGGGGCGCCGTTTAAGGGTGGGGGTTAGTAGTTTGTACCTGGGCAAAATGTCATATATTGTAATGTTTCCGGGGCGTATCCTTTTGCTTTAATATACGTTATAAGGTAAAATGAGGTAAATCGTGTTTATTTTTACATAAAGGGATGATATATATGAAGATTTGGCGCATAATCTGTATTATTGCGTCAATTATTGGCTTGTTTTTCTCAGTAGGTATGGGGTCGGTGCAGGCTGCCGGGTCACTAAGCATAACCATGGACGGCATTACTATTGAAACGGATGTGCCTCCATTTATTGACGAAAATGCCCGCACCATAGTCCCGGTACGTCTTGTTACCGAAGCGCTGGGCTCTTCTGTCGCCTGGGATGGGGCGGAACAACGAGTCAGCATTTCCCGGTCTGGCACAATCGTGGAGCTTTGGATTGGCCGGAAGACGGCTCATGTTAACAAAATAGAGCAAGAGATGGATACTATGGCTGTCCTTAAAGAGGGGCGCACCATGGTCCCCCTGCGTTTTCTGGCGGAAACATTTGGGCTGACGGTGGAATGGGAGCAGGAGAGCCGCACCGTTGCCCTCAAAACGCCTCCGCCTCCGCCGCCTCCGGCAGAGCATACGAATGAGCCCCGTATCGCCACTGTGGACGGCAATAATGTAAATATCCGCTCCGGGCCGGGGACCGATTATGAGCGCCTTACTCAGGTTCACAAAGGCACCCGTCTGACTGTCGTGGCAGAGAACAGCGGCTGGTTTCAGGTGGAGCTTTCTGGTGGGACGAAAGGCTGGATTTTCGGCCAGTTTGTGTTGTTTACCGCTTCAGGAGCCACCGATGATACGGGCCTGCGGGGAGAGTATGCCATGCCGGCTGATGCCACCCGCTCCGCTCTGGTGATGAAACCATCGGTCAATGTCCGTTCCGCACCCGGTGTTGATAATCCGGTTGTGGCCAAGGTTACCCTGGGGCAGCAGTTAATTATTAACGGCGAACAGAGTAACTGGTTTTCCGTAAGACTTCCCGATGGCCGCAGCGGCTGGATTGCCAACTGGCTGGTAGCCGTCCGGTACGATAATGGGGGAACTGCTCCTGACAGAAGCGTGGCGGCCGGCTTGATCAGCCGCTGGAGTGCGGGAGAACAAAGTAATACCGGTGATATGCCTGTACTGACCGCGATGGAGGTTGAGCGGTCCGGTAACGGGGTTTTGCTGAAAATAAGCACTAATTCTGCCCTGGCACTGCCGGTCTCTTTCCGTATGGAAAACCCTTCCCGCATCGTCTTTGATTTCCCTGCCCATTTAGGCAAAGAAGGTCCGGAATCCACACTTCAGGTTAACCACGGGTCTGTCACCCGTTTCCGGCTGGGCCAGTTTGATGACCGCACTGTGCGGGTGGTGGCTGATCTCCAGGGTCCGGCATCCTATGCCGTGAGCCAGAGTTCAGACGGCAGGACGATTACTATCCAAATCCGGCCCATTGATCCATCGGGGCAAATCATCGTTATTGACCCCGGTCATGGTGCCCTTAACGCGTGGGGAAGCTCTGATCCAGGAGCGATCGGCCCTACCGGGCTGAAGGAACGGGATGTTGTGCGCAGCATTTCTCTGCAATTGGGTAATATTCTCCTTAATGAAGGGTTTACCGTTATCTATACCCATGAAAACAATACAGGGCTGTCACTGGAAGAAAGAGCGCTTGTCGGAAGTATCTCTGGGGCTGAACTGCTGGTAAGTATCCATGCAAATGCCTCCACCAACCGTTCCCAGGCAGGAACAATGACCTTTTACCATGCTCCCCCGGGAAGCGACATCAGTGCACGCAGAGCGCTGGCCGGTTTTATTCAGGCCGAACTGCTCAACCGGCTGCAGCGGGAGGATAAGGGAGTGCGGCAGGCAAACTTCCTGGTGTTGCGCAGTTGCTCCATTCCGGCGGCCCTGGTGGAAGTCGCTTTTATTTCCAACCCGGTAGAGGAAAAACTCCTGGCTGATCCGGCATTTCAAAGGAGGGCCGCCGAGGCCGTCGCTCTCGGAATCAAAAGATACCTTGCCGCCCGGTAAAGGTTCTATGCCGTAGGTGTTGGCCTTGCTGTGAAATTCCTCGCACCACTGCTCGAACCAGTAATAATCAGGTAAGTAGCCATCCCTGGAAGCTAAGATATATGGCTTTGCAACAGTTGCCGCCGCACGTTCTTCAGCGTTGCGAAATATATGGAGCACATTCGCGGGCGTTTGATTCAATGAAAATGATGGAATGTCCGGCTTTTCCAACTTTTATCTTTTCCTTCCAACTTTCCAACTTTTTTATCCTTAACGTTAAACTGTTTAAGGATTTATTTCAACGCTTTTTTGAAATATGGATTAAATTTAGAGTAGGCGGGCAGAATCTTGAGCAGAATAATACAGCGGCAAGCTGGTCTGTCTGATCTTATAAAAAAAGGGTAATAAATGTTCATTTGTTATGTCAACAACATTAATAATACTTAAGAATTACATAGCTGCGTTAAGATATAATGAATAAGAATGAGATAATAATCTATAATAGCATTATATAATGATATACAAGCTTCAATCCATCTTGTAAGTTATATGATATGGTGGTATAGTTATAGACCTTGGCACAAAAACAAAACAGTATCGTGGCGACGCGGCAGTTAACTTGTCAAGCGGAGTCGAAACAAAAGATGATACTGAAAGATGTGCCGGGAACGGTTCTTTGATAACTGAATGAGATATTTAGGAGGAGTCCCCGTCAAGGACTCTTAAACAGTAATTTCAGCGCGACAAAAGAAACAAACGTAGCGTGAAGTTTTTGAGCAAGTAAACAGGTGTAACAGTTATTTAAGTAGTTAAAACA
>SKTJ01000032.1 GCA_007122565.1 Syntrophomonadaceae bacterium
CTTCCCGTCCCGAACAAATGATCACTATTGGTAAATTTGTTGCCCCATTTGGCGTTAAAGGGGAGGTAAAGGTCTACCCTTACTCCGATTTCCTGGAACGCTGCGCCCTGTTTAAGGAAGTAACTGTGGAGGGGCGGGGGCAATCTGAGACCCGGCTTGTTAAGGAGGCACGGGTGCATAAGAACCTCTGGGTGCTGCGCCTTGAAGGTTCTGACACGCGGGAGGACGCGGCGCTGCTAACCGGCTCCCTGCTCAAGATTCCTGCTGACCAGCGAATTGTTCTGCCGGAGGGAAGCTATTACTTCGAAGATATCATCGGCCTTACGGCTATCAGTGTGGACGGTGAAAAGCTGGGTGTGGTACGGGATATCATCAAAACCGGGAGTAACGATATTTATGTTGTTAACAGGAAGAATAGTGAAGGTGAAGATGTATCTCCGGAGATACTGGTACCGGCGCTCCGTAACGTGGTAAAAGAGATCAATCTGCAGGAAAGGTATATGCTGCTAGATCTTCCTGCAGGCCTGATGGATTAGTTAAAAACCAAGGTGTGAATGCTGTGCAAGTTGATATTGTAACTGCTTTTCCCGGCTGTTTTGCCGGTGTCTTCGATGAAAGCATGCTGAAAATAGCCCAGGAAAAAGGGCTGTTACAGCTCAGGATTACGGATCTGCGTGATTACAGTGCGGATAAACACCGCCGTGTGGATGACGCACCATATGGCGGCGGCGCGGGAATGGTTATGCGGGCCGAACCGTTTTTCCTGGCGGTGGAAGCTCTGGGTGTGAAAACAGATGACCCGGGAGCAAGGGTCGTTCTTCTTACCCCCGGAGGAATGCTTTTCAACCAGGTGAAAGCGCGTGAGTTGAGTAACCTAGAACACTTGGTGCTCTTGTGTGGCCACTACGAAGGGATCGACGAGCGGGTGACGCTCCACTTGGCGGATGAACGGCTTTCTATTGGTGATTTTGTGCTGACAGGCGGGGAAATCCCGGCCATGGTTGTGGTCGATGCCACAGCGCGGCTCATACCCGGTTTGCTCAGTGATTCTTCTCTGGCAGAGGAGTCATTTACAGACGGGATGCTGGAGTATCCTCAGTACACCCGCCCCGCTGATTTTCGGGGAATGGAGGTACCGGAGGTTCTTCTTTCAGGTAACCACGGGGAGATCAAAAAGTGGCGCTACCAACAGTCCCTGGAGCGGACGCAGCAGATCAGACCCGATTTGTTTGCAAAACTGCCCTCATCCTCAACCTAAATGCAAAAACAAGTTGGAAAGTTGGTTAGTTGGACAGTTGGAAAGGAAAAAATAAAACCTGGAAAGTCGTACATTCAGTCAGAATCCCAGCACCACAACAGGTTTTACGATAAAGTCTTAGATGAAAGGAGTAAAAAAATATGGATATCATCAGAAATCTTGAAAAAGATTATTTGAAAGAAGAAGTAACCCAATTTTCTCCCGGCGATACGGTCCGCGTTCACTTCAAAGTAATTGAAGGAACCCGGGAGAGGATCCAGTTGTTTGAAGGCGTTGTGATTAAGCGCCGCGGTAGCGGCCTGGGCGAGAGTTTCACGGTACGGCGGGTTTCTTACGGTGTGGGCGTGGAGCGTACGTTTCCCGTTCACTCGCCTAAGATCGAAAAGATCGAGGTAGTGCGTAAAGGCTTAGTACGCCGGGCAAAATTATATTATCTGCGGAAACTAAGAGGAAAAGCAGCACGCATCAAGGAGTTACGCAGATAAATTCAAGAAACAAGATGCAAGATATAAGATGCAGGAGGGCAAAGGCTAAAGTCAAAGCTGTTCTGCACTCGTAGGGCGGATTATATCCGCCCGCGACGTTGCTCAGACATTTTGATTATTACGATGGTGCCATAGACAAAGGCATATGCCCCCCTGTTTTTGTACAAGGGGTGGACGACACTGTCCGCCCGCAAATGTCTGCTAACGTACACTGATAGAATTAACCTCATGCAGATTGGAGTCTTAATGGATGGATGACCAAACGGTGGATGAGCAAACTGTTAAGGAGAAGAAGCAAAGGGCTGGCAGCGAGTTAAAAGAATGGGTGAAGTCTATTGCCCTGGCAGTGGTGATCGCTTTGGTAATACGCCTTTTCTTCTTCGAAACCTTCCTTGTGGAGGGAACATCCATGCATCCCACGCTTCAGCATCACGAGCGGTTGATCGTAAACAAAATTGTTTACAATTTTAAAGAACCGGAGCAGGGGGATGTTATCGTCTTTAACTACTCAATCCGCCGTGATTTTATTAAAAGAATAATTGGCCTGGCCGGTGATGAGGTGGAAATCCGTAACGGGAATCTCTATGTTAATGAGAAGTTGCATGAGGAGCCTTATATCCAGAATCAGGCCATGTACGATTTTGGGCCTGTAGTTATTCCGGAAGGACATGTTTTTGTCCTTGGGGATAACCGGGACAACAGCATGGACAGCCGTGATCCGGCAGTGGGTTCCATTTCCGTGGAACGGGTTAAGGGTAAGGCGATGGTTGTTTTCTGGCCATTTTCCAGCGCTGGATTGTTGAACAATTCCGCGTAGGGGCGGGTCTTTTACGCAGTTGGAAACACCTCTCGGGACAGGTGAAAAAGTGATGACGGTTTCAGGGAACTCAGATGTTATTTTTAAGGAAGAAAAAAGGATGCTCCAGATCCTAAAGCATGTGGATATGGTGCTGGAGGTTTTGGATGCGCGGTTGCCCCTTACCAGCAGAAATGTCCGTTTGCGTGAAATGCTGGCTGCAAAGAATGTTATTATTCTCAATAAAGCCGATCTGGCTGAAAAAACCATAACGGGCCGCTGGCTCGATTTTTTTTATCGGGAGGGACGGCCTGCACTATCTTACAGCGTGAAGAATCCTGCCGCCCTGAAAGAACTGGAAAAAAAACTGCTGCAAAACAGTCCAAGTAATTTAAAATTTAACCGGCCACTGCGCCTCCTTGTAGCCGGCACTCCCAATGTGGGAAAGTCCTCCATTATAAACCGCCTCGCTGGTAAGTTTGCTCTGAAGACGGGTGCCCGCCCCGGTATTACCCGTGGTCCCCAGTGGCTCCGGATGCGGGCAGGCTGGGAAATGCTGGACACCCCCGGTATTCTCTACCCGTACCTGAGGAACGAGGAAAGCAAGCTGGCCCTTACCGCCATCAGTGCCCTCGAAAAAGGTGCGCCGCCGGTGGATGATGTGGTCCGCTGGTTAATTTCCCGAATCCAGGCCCGGGAAGAATTATTTCACCGTTTTTCACGCTTTTATCTCAAGGAGACAAGGGCAGGGGAGAGTATTGAAACGCTATTGCAGCAGATCGGAGAGGCACGCAGTTGCCTGGGCCCGGGGGGGCTGGTCGATTTGCATAAAACGTCAAATCTTATTATCAATGATTTCCGCAAAGGAACTCTGGGCCGTATCAGTCTTGAAGAGCCGGAAGATGTGGAGTCAGGAGTCAGTAGTCAGGAGTCAGAATAAGAGATAAGCTGCCCGCCGTTAGGCGTAACATTACCCCATGCAAACAGATATATATACCATATTTTTTAAAGTGAGAAGATGAATTCCAAATGAAAACCGGCAGCACATTTAACCCAGGTAATTTAAGTGTCAATCAACTGAAAGACCGCCTCACCCAAAGCTCATTCCTGAGTGACGGCGAGATTTTACTGCTGCAAAGGGATCCGCGCAAGGGTGTGCGGGATTTACTGTCAAATTATCTGCGGTTGCGTGAAAGGGAAGCAGCGAAAAAGGCACGGTTACATACGATGAGTCGCCGGGAGAAGGAACTGCAGGCCCGGGGTTATAGCCTGGTTGCCGGTATTGACGAGGCTGGACGGGGCCCCCTGGCTGGTCCTGTGGTGGCTGCAGCGGTAATTCTGGATTGGCAGAAGGGATCTCTCTGGGACGAACTGGGCGACTCTAAAAAACTTGCCGCGCCTACCCGGGAACGGCTCTTTGACCTCCTTGCGGCCGAGGCTGTGGCCATTGGGGTGGGAGTTGTGGATCATGCTATCATTGACCATATGAACATATATCAGGCTTCCCTGGAAGCAATGCGTCTTGCGGTGCGGCAGCTCCACCCCCAGCCCCACTACCTGTTGTGTGACGGTTTTTCCATCCCAA
>SKTJ01000225.1 GCA_007122565.1 Syntrophomonadaceae bacterium
TTCATTAAAATGATTGTCTTTGGTTTCATGGGGAGCGTGATGATCTTCAATCAACACAATATTGAAGCAGAATCTAAAAACAAAAAATTGGAAATCTATACCCTGGGCCGCTTCCAGGTTCGTTGTGGCGATCAAACGCTTTTTGCCGAGTCCGGGCGTTCTCAAAAAATTGGGGAACTATTCATGTACCTGATCAGTCACCGGGAAAAGCCCACGTCCCCGGAAGTTATCCTGGAAGCCTTGTGGCCGGAGCAGGAGTACAGCAATCCCAAAAATGCCATAAAGATTATGATACACCGCCTGAAGCAAAAGATGGAAACCAAGGGGGTGCCCCAGGCCCGGGATGCCATAAACTGTTCCTACGGATGCTACGGCTGGAACAACGACTTGCCGTACTGGCTGGACGCGGAGGCATTTGAGGTCCTGTCACAGGAAGCAAAGGCCCTGGCCGAGACGGATCCCCTGCTTGCTGCAGACAAGTACCGGAAGGCCCTGGCCCTGTACCGCGGCGACTACCTTCCCGAATGCCTCTACAGCGACTGGGTCCTGCCGGTGCGTCACTATTACAGGAGCCTCTTTGTCAGGAGTGTTTCAGATCTTCTAACCCTTCAGAAAGAGCACCGCCTTTTTTCCCAGATGCTTGAGGACTGTGAGAAGGCGCTTTTTATCGATCGCTTTGATGAAGGTCTCCACCTGCGCTACTTAGAGGCCCTGTTGGCGAAAGGTAAAACCTCCCGGGCTCGCGCCCACTACGAACACATAACATCCTTAATTTACCAGGAGCTGGGCGTCAAACCCTCTCAACCCATGCGGCAGATCTACCGTGACATTAAAACCCAGGAAGAAAAACCGGAGCTGGACTTTAACGACCTGAAGGAAATGATAAAAGAACGGGATAAAACACAAAGCGCCATGCTCTGCGACCCCCAAACCTTTCGTTTCCTTTGCAATCTGGAAAAGCGCCGGGCAGAACGAGAAGATCACCCTGTTCACCTGGGCCTTCTTACCCTCACGAGCCCTGATTTCCAGCTTCCAGCCTCCTCAAAGCTCCAGCAATCCATGGAACAGCTCCAGCAGATCCTCCTGGCCAGCCTGCGCAGAGGAGATGTAGTAACGCCCTGGAACGACAGCCAGTTCACCCTGCTGCTGCCCGGCTTGAACCGGGAGCAGGCGGAAAGTGTCCTGCAGCGCGTTCGGGGGAATTTTAATCACAAATGTTCCATTCAAGAGATCGTCCTCCGAAGCAGCACTCACCCGGTGTTCCCCTGGGAATAATTCACCGACTATTTTAGACCACACAAATGTTTTGTAACCGCGCATTTCGGTGCGGTTTTTTTATGTACAGATCCTCCCCTCTAATCCCAAAATTGGAAATATCTCTAATTAATGAAACCAAAATGAAACCAAAGTGAAACCCAGCTGTAACTGACATGAAACCGCACTGAAACCCTCCAATGGTAGAGTTTATTCAGATTATTCCACAATAAAAGGGTTCTTAATCAGATTTTCTACAGGAAATCCCAGAAGAAAGGGGATGTTCCAATGGGAAAAAAACCTGTTCCAAGAAACATTGCCAGGGGAGAGTCTGCCTTTCTGGTCCGCGTCATGTATCGCCAAAACGCCACCTGGATGGGCGAAATCCAGTGGCTGGATGGACGAGAAAAACTCCACTTTCGCAGCTTCCTGGAAATGGTCACGCTTATGCAGCAGGCCATGGAAAAAAGCGGTACCCCCCCGGCTGAATACCGCTTCAGGAGCTGGGAGGATAAAAAGGAAAGTGTTGTTGGTTTTAGTGCAGATGATTAAATGAACGGAGGATCATTCTGAATTCGCTTAAGGAGGTGAGCCGCAGCAGGTAACGGATAAATTAAGGCGCTGCAGGTACAAGATAAAAGGATAGTTTGGTGGCAATGATTTTTAAAAAAGGGAATTATTGAAATTACAAAGGAGGAAGAAAAGTGAAGAAAAAAGGTTTATTGACGGTCGTGGCCGTCGTGATGGCTCTGATAATGGTGGGGTCTTTTGCGTTGGCGACCAACGATGTTGGTGAGGTCTCCAACACACTAACGCTTTCCGGTAGTGTTGGTCAAGAACAAATGGTTCTTGAATGGGAACAGGTAGTAGACGAAAACGGTGACGTCACTCCTGACCCTGGTGACGGGCCAGCTAGCGTCCAATGGCAAGTCGGAGAAACTTACAGGGTAGACATCAGGGCTACCAATCCCACTGGCGGAACGTATAGTGGTGTAAAAGGGATGATAAGCGGCATCGACGGAGGCGACTTCCTAGTTGAGCATTACCTCCAAGAAGAAGGTCACGATTATAATAATCAGTGGATACCATTGAATACGGATCTGCCCTTTGGGCCTGAAGACGGAGACACCTATGCTCCCGGAGATTCCAAGGTGTTTATTTTTAGGGTTACTCCGCTTGCAGTAGGCAATTTTGAACAAGTATCTGTAGTTCTTGTAGATGATACAGGATGGCAGTAAAAGGATAAGGGCGGCTTAGGCCGTCCTATCCCTACCTTTCCAGAAAGGAGATGAGCCTGCTTGACTAAACTTCAATGCCGCTTAAAAGCCCACCGGAAAAAGGGCAACCTGAGCAAACTCATACTTATATTAGTTATCATGCTAATGCTAGCCTTGACGGCCAGGAATGTAACTGCCATACTGGTCAACGGCAACGGAAATCCGTCCCAGGGCAACGGTATGAGCATAACGGTCCTTCCTGCTTCGGAAGCGGCACCTGACGGCGAAAAAGCTGAACCTCAATTCCAGGCCCTTGAATCGTCAGTGGAAAAGGACGACCCCGCTGACGAGTCAAAAGAGGGTGATCTGCTGGATGATTCGTCGAACACTAAGACCGTTTTTACCGCTAATCCATACTCTCCCGCGGTAAAAAGTCTTTCTGTGGCTAATCAGTTCACGCTCATCTCCAACGTGTTAACGGCCAGCATTACCGTAAGCATCTTAGAGGCAGAAGTGGAGATCGATCCGGATACCATCAACCTGAGGGCGCCCCGAGAATGGATTACCGCATATATTCATCTTGAAGGGTACCAGCTGCAAGATGAGGACTGGGAAACCGTACAGTTTATTTATCAAGGCGAAAATGTTGCAGCTGACTGGGGCGAGGTGCAGAATGACGGGAAACTGGTGGTTAAGTTTTCCGGGCAGAAAGTGGCGGATATCTTAGATGTTGGTGAGGATATAGAAATTTTTATCACCGGGAAAGTAAACGATATCCTCTACAATGGCAGCGACATCATCACAGTAATTGATCCGACACCCCCTGGACGCCCCCCAGGCCCAGGCCCTGGCCCTGGACCTCCAGCAGCCCCACGACCGCCATTACTAGTAGCTGAACTGCCTGATAATGTTGAGCCTTCAGTTCCCATTGAGGAGATAGTCGTGGAACCGGATCCCCCGGCTGTTACTCCCAAACAAATTGTTATCATGATGCAAATTGACTCTGATGAAGCGTACGTAAACAGCAAAAGATACCAGTTGGACGCTGTCCCGTATATAAAACCGACCGTTCACAGGGCCCTTGCACCGGTGAGGTTTATTAGCGAGAAGCTGGGTGCTCAGGTTCACTGGCTGCCTGAAACAAAACAAGTTAGGATAGTCAGCGAAGATAAAGAAATCCTGATAACTACCGGTTCTGATACAGCAATGGTAAACGGCGAACCTGTGCACATTGACTGTCCAGCGGAGATATTGAACAGCCGAACATTCACACCGCTTCGTTTTGTCAGTGAAACCCTGGGAGCAACGGTATATTGGAATGCTAAAACAAAAACCATTACGATTGTAAAATAGTGAGGCTTTGATAGAAGCACCAAGGGGAGATCGCTTGATAAGAGCGGTCTCCCCTAAATTGTTCTTCAGGATTAAAAGCCATACATCCGGTTATGTTATTAATTTACCGTCAATTTCACATCTCTTTAAAATTCCTGCGCCTGCGCAAAAATTTTGTCTTTGGGCCGGCTCATCAGCAGGTAAAATTGACAAAAATATAGAAACATATCAATATATTTCCTCCATATTTCCTCCGACTTGGTTCGGACGGGCAACGCATTAAAGAACTCATGAAAGGAATGATTTAAGGCATGAGAA
>SKTJ01000029.1 GCA_007122565.1 Syntrophomonadaceae bacterium
AACCGATAAATCCAAGCAGTTTGTTAACCGACACGATGGGTACAACGAGGACAGATTGTATGGACTGAGCCTGTAATATGCCTTTCTCTACCGCTGCCTGCAGAGGCATTTTTTCTACACAGGGAATATTTATGGTTTCAAAACAGGTCAGTTTCTCCATCCACCAGGGAACAGTACCCACGGGAATGTTCTGCAGATTACTTATCTCCGGTTCAATGCCAGGTTTGCACAACTCGTGGGTGTTGCTCATATCTATACCGTCTCGGGAAAATTGGAATACATAGCTGCGTTCGACATCAAAATAATCACCGGTTAATTTCAGCGCATAGTTGATCCCATCATCAATTTTTTGGGAAGGCAGGTTTACAAAAAAAGCTGAGATATCGGAAACTATTCTCTCAATTTCAAGTTGATATTTAATGGCTTTTTCCATTTCTTTGCGCTCGGTGATGTCAACAAAAGAAGCCATCATGTTAAGCGGTGTGCCGTCAATTGCATAGACCATGGCTGCTAAAAAGAGCACATATTTAAGTTCGCCATCTGCCCTCCGGGCAATCAGGTCGCCCTCATAGCTTCCTTTTTCAAATAAAATTTCTACAATCGCTGCAGCCTTTTCACTTTCTTTCCAAAAGCCCAAAACCGAGCGGCCCAGCACTTCATGTTGGTGCTGGTATCCCCACAAGCGCAAGAACGCAGGGTTGATATATGTTAGATTGCCTTCCAGATCAGCCAGAGCAATGGCATTAAGAGACGATGTTATGGCCTGTTCTTTTTCGAGCAGCTTTTCCTCTAACTGGTCGGTTTTTCCTTCTATTCCCTGAGAAATGATCGGCCTGTATTTATTTTCGTCCTTAAGAAATCTATCAGATTTTTTATCCGTTATATCACAGAAGAGTGCAGCGAAAAAGCCGTGTCCGTCGCCCCAGGCTTTAACGTCGTACCGGCGGTTTATAGGTTTAAAATATTGTTCAAAGCGGATAGACTCGCCGGTAAGAGCTACTTGTCCATAGGTGCTGATCCAGTCAAAGTCAGACTCCTTTATTCCTGGGTGTACTTCTGTGCCCTTCTTGTTTATTATCTCTTCCTTGGATAGGCCTGTCATATCCGCAAATGCCGGGTTTACTTCTATAAACATGTAATCCACAGGGTTTCCATCGGTGTCTATAATGAGTTGGTGGTAAGCAAAAGGATCAGGCAGGTTTTCAATTATTAACCGATGATAATCTGACATAAGTTATCCCTCTTTTATAATGGAGTCATCGGTAATACCAAAAACAGCTAATTCGGAGGCCTACACCCACCACAAGGTACATAACCTTTACTCTCTGCTTCTTCAACACTTTCAAACCAAATAAAATGAACCTTAACTGTTCCAGTTGGTGTGGTTGGATGAGGATCTGGTTTAGGTTCTTCGGCATTTTTGTCAGCGTGGTCTTCTTGTGTTGGTGCTGGGGCTGGAGCATCTACAGTTTGTTCTGGGGGTTTATCCTGGTCATTGTTGTTTAAAATGAATTCCAATATATAACAACAACATTTATTTTATTATCAGATATTTTTACACCCTCTTTCGTTTAAAGATTCTCATTTGTTAAATTCTTTATCGATAAAAAATATCCTTTGATGAAGAATGTAAGGTTTTGTCGAACAGAAATAAACGACCAATTTTCTGAGGTGGAAGTGGACATCTTTTTTCTGGGAGAATTGTCGTCTGGTTGGCTTGGCCTGCTGGCGATATGTTTTCAGTATTAATTATTGTTGGAGCATCGTTAGCTGGGAAAAAAGCAAAAATTTCGATTTTGCTCCAAGTAATTGGAGGGTTAGTTGGTTTTATATTGCTGGGAGTTGTCTTTGTGCTGCCCATGCTCTTGGCGCTAATTTCTGCAATTAGCACCTACCTTGCAAGTCGAACAATGAATGTGAGTAAATAGTTTATCATAAACCGGTAAATCCTCCCTTTGCCCTTCCCATACGATTTCCCGGTAGTTCCATTATGCAATAAACAATTAAAGAGCTGCAACATTACCTGGGGCACAAGAATGTTACTCAACGATGGTTTATTTTCTGTTTACTACACGGCAGCAGGATGAGAAGTATCGAAAGCTAAAAAACAACCCCTGCTTCTTATAACAAAAAAAGAAAGCCAGGAGTTCTCTTGGCTTTAATGCTGCCTGTTATTTTTATGTTATTCTATTCAAACCTTACCGGTAAGCCCTGGTAGTCTATTACAGTTAAGTCATACGGAAAGGTTATTACTTGAGCGACCATATCATCAGGATCAGGATCTTGTGTTTCTGTATGGACCACAATGTTCCCGTCTGCCTTTTCAACTTTGTTAATCTGGATTGTATAACCGGCAGTGGGCTGCATCCCTCTGGCTACGAGGATGTATTGGTTATCCTCATGGACAAGCGTTGTGTTTATTGGTTCTTCTATTCTTTCTTCTATCCATGCCTGGACTTCCGGTGGCAACTCTGTTTCGTCAATGGCCGGCAGGTTAATCTCTACAGGGGCACCGGTTGCATAGTTGACATTGCCAGCGACAACGATCAGCAGTGGTATTAAAAGACATGCTATTGCTATTAATGTTATTGTTTTGGCCATCATTCTCACCCCCTTTCTATATTAAAGACGAATTAGGGGCGATGATGGTTCGGATATCCCACCAAAGAAATTATTGATGCATAGATAGAGTAGAAAGAACCCCTGAAGGCGAGGTTTTGTAGAATTACATTACTTATTTTGAAAGGTTACTAGGGCCGAAGTTGGATATCTGGTGATTGGGATTTAGAATAAAATAGCGACAGGGTCTATCTACCACCTTTTTAAAGTCTTTAAGGTTGTATAGACAGTGGGATAGTTACTTTAAACATTTTAGAGCCATCCTTCATGCTGATACTATACAATTCCAAATATAATTCAGTATCACCCAATTCCTTTGGAACCTGTATTTCTTCTTCAAAGTAACCCCATACAGTAAATGCTGCGGTAGTAAAACCACTTAGAATTACTTCGCCTGTTTTAGTTATCAGGTCGTAGCTGACTGTCCCTTCATGTACATTGGCTATACCTTTAAGCTGAAAAGCCCCAACAACTTCTTCATCCGGTTTTGGACAAAATATTTTTATCCAGTCTGATGCTGCCTCAATTGGCCTTTCAATATAATCGATACTATGCAAATCCATAAATATATAAGATTCATTGTCCACATCCTGAAAACTCAAGGGTAGCTCCTTATTCTCTGTGACAATTATATCGTACGGGTAAGTGAGCGCGTCCGTTACCATGTCTTCTGCTGCTGGTTTTGTTAATTTCACTTTGATAACCAGATTTTCCGCAGTTTCAACTACATCTATTACTTCAACAGCATATCCGCCTGACGGTTTCTCACCTTCAGTAATCAAAACATACCTTTTCCCATCATACTCCCTTTCCTGAACTAACGGTACTTCTTTAGAGAACTCAACCCAATTCTTAATATCATTGGGCAAATTGTGATCGTGGGGCCTGTAAAAAGTAGGTTTAACAATGGAACTAGTAATATTGATGCTATGAAAACCATTCCACTGGTAGTCAACATTATACCCCAGGGCTTCACTTACAAACCTTAAAGGCACATAAGTCCTATCACCGATAATCACAGCTTTTGTATCCATTATTATAGTATCATTAGGGGTAATTATCTCATCACTGCCTATTGTAATTTGGATCGCTTCTTTTTCAGATTTAATAATAGTAACGGTTCTGGTTGCATCGCTCCACTTTACTTCGTGCCCCAGACCTTCACTAATTGCCCTTACGGGAATTTGAGTTCTAGATTGACCGTCAATGAACGGGTTACCCATGTCAACAGGTATGGTTAATCGTTCACTATTGATATAGATATAAAAATCACTCTCTGAAGCTCCTGCGAAACCAGGGACAATCATTAGTAACAGGGCTGTAACAATAACATAGACGATACTTCTTTTCACCTTTGCAAACCTCCCCTTTTTCATGTACATACTATAAATACTTCCACAGATATGGAAAAGGTCCATAAGACCGTTTTCCCTTCAATTCAAATCAGTTCCTACAAAAACCCAAAAGTTACCTTCAGCATCCGATTTAATTTCCAAAGGCTGAATAAATAATCACCTCCATACTTGTTAAACGAAAGATGAGGTAATAATTTCCGCATTGTAAAAGTAATGTGCGCTAACAATTTGACTAAAACTGTGAAAAAGGGGCGACACCCCAAGAATGATATAGGTTAACAGCATCATAGTTTTGCACACTCCAGCCGCAAGCTTTAAGCTGATTGTCAATCTGTTGCGGGGCCCTTTACTTTTGGCTCTATAATGTCGAAGCTAAGCCCGCTTGAACCCTGGGAACGGCCGGATCGTTTCCGCCGGCCTATCCACAGGTGAGTTGAACCGTTGACCCAGCGGCTGTACTGGAAGACGCGGGAAACCTGGACTCCGGTTGGCGGCACTTGCTCGTCATAGAGAAGGAGCGGCTGCTCCGACCCAAGTAGATATCCTTGGGCGCCGTCCAATTCCTCCTCTACTTGGGGCCGCTGCATCCTACCCCGCCGCAACCGCACGGAACACTCACCGTCCGTTCCCCGTACAGGCAGCAGCGGGATCCAGTGGCTGGGCACCTGGGAGAACAAACGATAGGAAACCCCGGTTCTTGGGACCTCCGGGGGAGGCTGCATCTCACGCCGCTGCTGCCGGTCGTGCATTTCCTGCCGGTTAACAGGCTTGCCGCAGCTGCTTTGCACCACTTTCTCCACTGCCCAGGCCATATTGGCCATTTCATCCCGCATAAAAAGCACTTCTTCGACAGGTTTGCTGTGCAGGCTGTGGGCCAATGCGGGCGGCAAAAATAGGGCGTTCAATACTTCTTCGCGGTGTTTTGCCTCGGGTGGGGCGCTGGAATCACGGGCCGTCAGCCGAAAAAGCCGGGGTGCCGACGGCTCACCGTCCTCCACAGGATTTATCGTGGTTTCAGTGCCAAAAGTATCCGTAACAACCAGGGAGCGTATCCAGTTCAGGGAACCTACGGGCAGGTCTACGGGTATGAGCAGCCAATCGCCGGCATGCAGAAGGGCAAACTGCATCCACATTAAGCGGGTGAGGTCTTCCGGAGCTGCCTCTACGGTACCAAAATCGCTCCCCGAGTCCTCAAACTGCCACCAGCGTGCGGCAGGCATGCCGCGGGAGGCAGCATGGGCGGGGACGACGTTTAATGATGAACTCTCCGGTGCCCCCTTCTGTGCACCGAGGGAAATACCCGGGTGATAATCAAAGGAGTACCAATCAAGGTGCCCATCCGCATATTCAGATGAAAGAAGCACATGCTCTCCCTCTTGAGCAGGGGCACTGACGGCAAACTGGTATTCCAGTCGCTCATCAACCCAGCAAGAACCGTTCTCCGCCGGCTGGTCAAACAACTGCTCGTACCAAGCCAGCCAGGCGATCGCAGCTTCCCGCAGGCCCTCATCCCTGATTCCCCAGGCAGGGGGCAGGCCACCCTCACTTCTCTCGGGCAGCGGAAATGAGCGGTCAAGGTCATGGTAGAGCTTTGAACCATCGGGTACCCGTCCGATCATGGCCTGCCAAAGGCGAAGACTGTTGGGGTCCAGGGAAGCGGGGGGGGGCTCGTCCGGGCCGGCGAGAGCATACTTTTCCAGGATAGTGCGGCGGTATTCTCCCAGTCCTCTGGAAGCCAGCAGGCGGAGAAAGTGCAGGCCCGCCTCCACCGCCAGACTCAGGTTTTTGGATGTTTCCAGGGGAATAAGTTCCTGTTCAGCCAAAACCTCTAAAGGGGTGCTGAGGGGATTATAAGGAGTGCCGGACATCCCTTCCTCCTCTTTAAGGGGGCCGGGGTGAAAACAATTTAAGTAGGTGCTCTCCCTCTTGAGGAGAGAATTTACCGCTGAACCTCCGTCGTGCCCCCTAAATTCGCCAATTTGCCACTGGCGGCTGATCATCCAGAGGGGGTCACGAATGCGTGCGGCAAGACCTGCACGCATTTTGGGGTCGCGGGCCCTGGGCTCCAAGCGGGTCCAACTTGTAATAGAAGCCATTTATTCTGCCTCCTCAGCGGGTTTTTGGGCCAAACGGGTGAAATCTGAACTGACAGTATCGCTGGCGACATTATAAGCAAAGTATAAGGCAGGCAAGAAATGCCCCAGCTCTCCCAGAGAATCAGTATCCACTCCGCGTATTTTAGCCAGCTTTAATGTATCAAGGACAGTCCTCTCCAGGGCCTCCAGGCTCCAGGCCCTCTGGCCCGCAGGCGGCAGCGCCAGCAGCACAGCCTGAGGAGGCCGGCTGCCCGGTTCATCAAAATGGAAGGCCACTGCCGTAGTCTCCTCAAGGTTAGGGATAACTTCCACCCACTCATCGATAAAGAGGCCGGCAACCCTCTCCTTAACTTCTTCCGCACCTGTTCCTCCCTTGACATAATCAGCATTGTGCACTACCAGGGAAATACCGCCGTTGGCATCCGGCCTGTCAGCCGCATGAGGCAGGCCCAGGCGGGCTATTTTGAGTTCCAGGTACGTCTGTCCGTTTAAAGCTTCGGCCCGCATGAACATGTCGTACAGTCGCTGCAGATGTGTACGAACCCGGGCAGCTTGCTGGAACAGTTTTACGGCCTGGAAAGGATCTTCTTCCTGCGGGTGGTCGTCAGCAAGAGTGCGCTGCAATGCTTCCGCATCAGCGGAGCGGATCAGCGGCAGAACAAGGAAGGCGGGGCCAAACACCGCACGCAGAAGGTCTTTGTAGTAATTAATTTTAGAGGGGGTTTCGCTATCGCCAAAGGTATTCATGAGGGAATCAACGGCTTCTTCCCGTTCAGCAAACTCTTTCTGCACGGCTTGTGCCCGGGTGAGGAGTCTGCGGGCGTACTCAACATCCCTGTCGGCAGCTGCTTCCGGAACCGCTGCCTCTATGCCAAACCAGGTGCTGCAAAGCAACGGGGAGAGCAGCTTTTCCAGGGAATCATCCCGCAGGGCAGCGGTTTCATCGAGGGCGGCAAATGAAGTGATAGCCTCCTGCAGCTCCCTGTGGACTTTTTGCAAAGCTTTTACGGCCTCTCTGGCCCGCTGTTCCAGGTCACCTAGAGTACAATCTCCCGTTCCGGGGTCCGGGTCTTCCGGCAGCAAAAGGTCAGCAGGCTCAAGGGCCCGGGAAGCAATAATCAGCGCGCGGACTGCTGCTGCCAAGTCAAAAAACTCGGGGAAGCTTATATCCTCCTGCCTCCACTCTGGACTGCGGTCAAAGATGATCTGCAGTCCCCCATCCTCCGGTACGCCCGCAGGGCGATGGTTGAGAAGATAACAGGTTAACCGCTGTTCAAGCTCCGAGTACCGGGAGTTTTCACTCACCTCTGGCAAAAACAAACAATCCAGAGGAGAAAGGCCGGGGCCGTCAGCAATCAGCTCTCCTAGATTAACATCTATTACTTCTACCCCCTCCAGGGGTTCATTTTTATCCGGCTTCAGATAGCGGGCCCGGCAGCGGACGCGCCCGGGAATGCCCAGGATGTGCCCCGCCCACTCGTTCAGGCGCGGGTCCGCTTGTGAGCGCGGGGTTGCAGCCCAACCTGAGGGAAGGGAAGACCCGCGCCCGAGGAGCACAATCAGGCGGTGCGTCAGGGTGGTGCCTGTTCTGGGCGTGCGCGTCACCTCCAGCTCCGGGGGAGGCGCTTCACCCCGGGCGATAGCATCCAGGGAAGCGGCGGTCCGGGTGGGGTTCCCCTGAACAGTCTGGTAGATACTTTCGGCTGCCATGGCATCGCTCAGGGCGTCAACGGCATTGGCAAGCCCGGCGATTTCCGCGTTAATGGCCGCCTTTTCCGGGGCGGAGATTTCTGCCATCTTCAGCTGCTGAAAAGGAATACCCTTCTTTTGCCAGTCTTTCTTCCATGTGCGCAGCAGCCGCAGCCCGTCGACCACATTGGCTGCGGGCATGGCATCAACTGCGGACTCGCCTTCTTCATGCTGGTCTGCCGCCAGGGGTGCAAACTCCCGAAAGACATGGATGTACTGTTCAAGAGCCAGCTGGGAATTGTTTTTTGACTGCTCATGAAGCCCCCGTTCAAAACGGTAGCCCAACAGAGCACCCAATGACTGGCCTTGGCGTATGCCGTCCAGTAGCCACCGGGCAAGCCTGGCCCGTTTTGATGTCAGGTCAAAAGCAGAGGTGTCTGCATCGTTCTTCTCCCGGGATAAATAACCACTGTGCAAAACGGCAGCCGTAACACCATGGGCAAGGGACGGTGCATGAACATAACCTGCCGAGGGGGAGGCGGCTGAGGGCCTGATGTTTTCCAACCAACCGTAGCCCGCCAGTTGAATTCCCGTAGGCTTAGTATCGCGCAAATGGGCCAATTCCGCCGTTGCTGCCGATGTTATCCAGGCATCCAAGCGGTGGGAGCAAAGGTCCAAGGTCTCTACAAGCAGGCGTTCCAGGACAGCCGACGGGCGCTGCTCAAGCTGAGCAAGGCTTTGTTTGAACTCAAGCCACCGGGAAAACAGGGGGTTATCTGAATTACGGAGCCCCTCAAGATACTCGCCGATGGATCTACCGTCTGTCAGCGGCAGGCCCCGCTGCTCGAGAAGCCGAAATAATGTTGGCGTTATTTCTTCAGCAGCGATATCGACCAGCTCGGCCTCCCGCCATTTCTCCACCATAGACCTGGCAACAAAACTGTCATCCCCATGCCTGCCCAGCACTATTTTGGCTATCTCGGCATAGGCCAAAAGAGCGCTGTGCCGCAGCAGGAGATAAAGCAGTGAATCGGGGGGCGTTTCAGCCGTGAATTCCTCTGCGCGGATCTGTTGGTAACCGGACTGGCGTAAATAGGCAATATAATTGGGGGTAAGGGGTGCTATTTCCGAGACAGGCAGATCCTGCACAAGGGCGTCCGAGAGCTCGAAAGCCTGGGGAGGGTCATACACGCACCAAGCCAGGCGCGGCTCCCAGTTAATCTCCAGTGCCTTAAGGCCCAAGGCAGCCTGCTTCAAGCTCTCGTCCCACCAAGCCTGAACTGCTTCCTGTGACCAGCCCGTAAAGGCAAAGAGGTGTTGGAGATAATCCCGCCCCAGAAGCGTGCGAGCGGCATAGCTTGAGGAAACGCCATCGGTACTGAGAATCTCCAAAAGGGTCTGTTCGGGGTCGCCCGGAGCACCTACCCTGGGTATGAGTTCTGCGGCCTTCTCCCACACTTGCCAAAGTGCCGCCAGCAGCGGCGGCACTTCAGTGCCTGCTGCTGCGGACAGATTATGTTTCAGGTTTATTTCCCGGTGATAGGGCAGCAATTGCACGGGCAGCACCCCGTAGGGTTCGTCACCAATTCGCCAGGCGGGCAAGGGTCCGCGGGCCCGCACATAATCGATAAAGTGGCGGCGGATCTGCCGGATGGCCTCCTCCGGGAAGCTGTCCGCCATCATCTGCTCGAGAAAATATCCCAGAGTGGCGGGCCACAGGGCCGTGTTCATATTTTGAGCGTCCTGCTGTTCCCGGCCGCCGCCATTCTCTATGCGGGCAAACAGTTCGGAAGGCAGGCCAAAAGCTTTAGCCGTCAGGTAACAATCAGAATTTTCGTCAGGGCCGGACGCATCACCTTCCCGCTCCACATGATAGCTGAATGGGGGTGCTGCGTCGCGCCCACTGTAGCCAGACTTAAAGTCCCCTGTATTGTTTGTCGGTGTGCCCTGGGGTACAAAAGCAAAACCCCGGGTATAGTGATGGGCTGTAAGCAGCGACTCCAGCTCTTTGCCGGAGGTTTTTGCATCCAGGGAGCCCTTGATGCCCAGGACCAGCAGCCTCTCCAGGCCACCCGTTGCTGCCGGGGGCAGGTTTACCCGCAGGGCCATGCCCACCTTTTCCGCTGCCTCAAAATCAATGAGCCAGCGTATATCAGGGTCAACAGGTGAATCAGATGAATCATCAGCATGGTCAGACGTTAATTCCTGAGGATTGGGCCCGACGGCCAGCTTGTCCGGAATCGGATTGCCTCCCCGGGTAAAGATGCGGGTGCCTTCATTGTAGCCCAAGGCCACCCAGCAGTCGGGCAACACAGAGGTGCGGGGAGCCCGCGACCAGGAGTCGGCGCGTCGCAGCGGCGTGGGAAAAATTGGGGCCTCCGGGGCATTTTTGTCCGGGTTGTGAGATTGACTGGGATGATAATTTTTTGGTTCTATGGTTTTGGCAATCCAGGCGGCCCGGCGCGGCCCGAAACGGGTGGCCAGCTGTTCCCAGGCAAGGAGCATTTTTTCTTTATCCGCCGCATACCAAGTCTCTTTCCAGTAATGTTCTCCCCAGCTAACCTCTTCCTCTGTAAGTCCCGGCTCATGGGTATCTACATGAATATCATCGGGGTAAACGCGAATAAGAAGCTGGGACAAGCCTTGACTATTTGTCTGAAACTTGGTCTCCAGGCGAACAGGCAAAAGCACCAGGGGAGTATCCCTTTCCAGAAGTTCGTACTGCTCGGCGGGTTTTTCTTTTTTGACGAGCCGGCGGTGTGCTTCCTCCGTCTCCCCGCGCATATCAGCCAGGCGTACTGCGATTGACCGTTCTTCTTTGATGAGGTTTTCTAATTCCTGCTGTTTTTTGGTACCATCCTCGCCGAGGCGTTCAATGTGCCCCAGTTCCTTCTTAACCTCAAGAATGCCAGCTTGCATGCCAAAAAGAGCAGCTTCGGCAGCGGCAGCCGTATTCCTCAATTTTATGAACTCTGCCCGCAGCGTATCAAGATTGGGCATGCCTGCACCTCACTTTATTGTCAAGGTAGTAAATGATCCGCATGAACTGCAACCCGAAACGGTTTGCATAGGGCCGTCTTCGCCAGGGAAGCTCCAGTGGCCGTATTTTGTCGGACATGCACCTGCCAGTTGGCGGCATCAAGGCCGAAGCGGGGCTCCGTCGGCTGTTCCTGGATAATAAAGAACCAGCCCGGCTCTTTATCCGGGTCGCGGCTCCCCCGCGCCTTGTTTTTATCAAGTTCAAAGCCGAGAAGATTGATATCCGGTTCCAATGCGCCGCGGAAGCTGGGGAATACGGCAACCTTGTTACCGTCTGGACTGGCTTCCGACTCTTTTATGGGGCGTCTTCTTTTCCTTTCCCCATCTTCTGTCCACTCCCCTTGCACGGCGTAAATCATGACTCCGGGATAGCGCCTGATTAATTCCCCGCGGATAAGCAGCACCAGCCGGCCGTTTTGTCCCTGCCTCATATTCTGGCCCAGGTCATTGGTGGCAGGCCATGTATGGATGGCATCGATATCATTTTCGTGATCCTGGCTGCTGTCAGATATTTCCGCCGCAGTTTCCCAGAAGCGGCGGAAGTAGGTGCCCCGTTGATCTGTGGGGTAGCCCCGCCACAGCAGCTCCCGCGCCATTTCATGATTAAGCCCCACCATATATGCTTCCACAAAGCGGCTGTTCGTTTCCAGGAGAGTGATTGTATTGGGCTGGATGCCGGCCAAGCCGGGCAAAAAACACTCTTCCGCCAGCTCCTTGAGGGTTTCATACATTGGCTGGGGGAACCGGGGGACAACCAGCACCGGCTCCAGGGGGTCTTCCGACGGCCGGAGGTCATCAGGAATGTGAATGCGCCCGAGAATCCGCCGGGGAATCGTAACCTCCGGATCGACTTTTCGGATAAGCTCCGTGCTGAGCTCCTCAAGATTGACGGGCGCGGGCGTTTTGAGCCCGGGGATGGAGCGCGCTTTCAGGAGCATATCCTGGTGTGCCGCAGCGGCACTGCGAAAATGAGCGGCATCAACACTGTCAGCCCCCCGTTCACGGGCAAAAGCATTTTCACTCAGGTTCGCCCCCGAGGGAACTACAGTGAACTTTGGCCGCCCGGGCATCTTGTGCAACCGCTCCGGGCTGGCCCGGTCCAGGCGGCCGTCCCGGGCGGCTTCCCAGATGAGAGCCCGGGGCCGCAGCCTCGCTGCCGCCATAGTCACTAAAACGCAGGCAAGGATGAAATATGTGCCTATGTCTGTGGTGCTGAGAAAATTTATAATAAGGCCAAGGGCGAGCAGCAGCAATGCCAGGCCGGCAAGAAACAGATGAGCGTACGGCAGCCAGCGGCGCAGCCAGGCAGGCAGCAGCGGGTGATACAGGGATCCAGAAACGTCATCCATAAGCACAGTCCCGGCGGGTGGTGTGCGGGGCTTAGCTGCAGTAATTTCTCCGCGGTTCAGGCGCTGGATCAGAGCGCGCGCGTGGTGCTGGGCGGTGCCGAAGAGCTGCCGTGCAAACGGCCCTGCCGGCCGCGTCAGGCGCCGGAAGGCCGGTGAAAGGACGGGCAGGGGGACGGGGCTCTCCGAAAGGCGCTGCCGGACAGTCACGGGGCCCAGGGAAATACGGCTGTGCAGGGGTGAAGTTAAGGGCAAAAGGGCGTCAGGGGATAGAACACCAATTTGTTTTTCATGAACAACGCTGCTCACTTCCCTGCCCAACTGGGAAAGGCGGAGCAAAGCGTTTACCTCCTCCAGGTCACCGACTTGCTCCCAAGCCGAGGCCATAAGATGTTCCTGGTGCTTTTGCACCACTTTTGTGCCAAACCCGGCAGCCACGCGGTAGCGGGGGTCGCGGTTCAGGCTGCCGAGCCAGTACGGTGCGGCTCTCTCTTCGGGGACCTTGGCAGTGGTGGCATGCCGGCCTCCGTAGATTGGCGGGGCAACGACAGGGTCGGCGGGAGCGGTTTCGGCGGCATCGCCGGCGCCGTCGACAGCAGCGTCGGGGTCCGTTGGGTCTGTTGAGTCTGTTGAGGCGGCGGGAGCGTTTAATATCTCCAGCAACTTTTCCTGAAAGGGCTGACGCTGGTGCGCGGGCCAAGGGGTTGCCTCACTTGCAGGAGACTGCAATGCCCCTTCCAGGCCGACCAGCAGCTGTCCATCGCCGTTTGGCTGCCCGTAATCAAACCCCGGATCGCCTATATCCAGGGGGCGCCGGCCAATACCCTCCGGCACGGGCCTGGCCTTGAGCAGTTTTACCAGGGAGGCGAAATCACCGGCGTCTCCCGTGGTAAATTCCCACCGGTAATAGACGGGCAGGTCCACGGGTGCATTATGCGTATGTTTCCAGGCCGGTTCCAGTTTGCTTTCACCTTCAAGCCCGGCTTTTTCCCCCAGGCCTGTTTTGCGTCCCGCTTCAAAGGCCGGGACCAGGCAGGCATAGTAATCTGTATTCCCGGCAAGCTGCCGGGGGCAGAAAATGCGTGAAACGATTCTTTCCGGATGGTCTTTCAACAGGTCAGCCAGGGAATGGGATTGCAAGTCTCCGGCAACCTGAACATGGGCCCATGCCCAGGACTCCCTCAGGTCCGGCAGTTCGTTGGGGTTATTGACGGTGATAACAGAAAGAGGATGCTCGGGATCGGCCAGGAGCCGGGCGGCATCCTTTTTCACGACAATCAGGACTACCCACGGCCGCAGGCGGTGCTGCTCATTGGCCCGCAGCGGTGTAAACAACCACGGGAAGTCGGGATGCCCAAACTCTATGGCGGGGAAATAATTTGGCTCAAAGTTCCTGGTTGCCTCTGCAGGCTCCACCCGCACAATCTCCCGTGCATCAATGCCGGTAATATCGCCGGGTCCAAACAGGCGTATATGCTCATCCCTCAACTGTACCGTATCCTCGCTGTCGATGGTTTTCACCGAGCCCCCGTCCAGGACGGCGCGGCTTTTTGCCAGCTTAAGCTTAATGGTGAGTTTCGCCTGTGCATCCTGGCTGCTTTCCCCCCTATCTTCTGTCTGGATAAAGCCTGCCAAACCGCGGCGTAACCACGGGATAAAGGTGTACACTCCTCTGCTTTCTTCTATCGGGCTCATAAGCCAACCACCTCTTGTATTCCTACCACCTGCAAACTCCCCTTTTTCTCAGCATTGTCCTGCAGATAATTCTCCAGAGTCATACTGGCACCGGTGTAGGTAGCACCTTTCCCTGTTGCCCCGGGCAGGGAGACATGTTTCAGGTCAGCAACGCCCGCTACCGTGTACTGCTGATCCTTTAAGCTGATACCAAGGCTTGGAGCCTTAAATTTCCCCCGGCCGCTGCGGTCATACCCGGAACGGGCCCGGGCACCAAAGCTGGCGGCAAAGTTGAGGGCGGCGGGGCTTAAGCCAATATTGGGGCCGCCGGGCTTCCAGCTTAAGGAATCGTTGGCCTCATCGATAATGAGCTCCTCGTAGGCGAGTTCCACCGTTACAGTTTCTTCCCCATAATTCAATCCTTCA
>SKTJ01000331.1 GCA_007122565.1 Syntrophomonadaceae bacterium
GGTCAGGGAAAGTGAAATCGTTTAGCTAAAGCTGAACATGGGGCCTTAAGATGGAGATTCGACCCCACCTAAAGTAAAAGGCCTAATTCCCACTTATGGCAGTGGGAATTAGGCCTTTTTTATGCCACTTTTGTGGCTTTGTTTCCCGGTTCTTGTTTCTTACTACCTTCCCGGGAAAATTTTCTATCGGATGAAGTTGTGGAATAGAGCAATTCGGAAGGGCAATTATTAATACATGTATAGCACTTTATGCAGCTTTCATCCCTGAATTGGTCATCATCCCAACTTTGGTACGGCTCCAATTGCATGGGACATACCCGGGCACATTTACCACATTCACTGCAGCTTTCCTGATCAGCTATTGTAATGAATTCTTCGGTGTGCCGGTTAATATTCAGTTGTTTTCCCAGCTTATTCATTATCTTTTGCAAGGTTCCCATGGGACAGAACGTGCACCAGGTACGAGGGTTAATGGCCAGGGCCAGGATTACTCCGCCAATGGTGGGTAAGACCAGATACTGGTTAACAAAGACGGCTCCTAATCGCGTTGTAAATTCCGTTTCTCCCAGGAAACCCAAAGCAAGCCCAAGGCGGTAAGAAAACATGGACATGAAAAAGGCGAAGAAAAACCATTTGAGCAAGGGAGACCGAAATAAGACAGGTATTTTTTTAAATATGGATAGGCGCATGAGGACAAAATCAAAAAGGCTCCCATGGGGGCAAATGTTTCCGCACCAGTATTTTCCTTTAAAGAGTCCTAAAACCATCATTGCGAGCATGATTCCGATTACTGCCAGTCCGAGGAGGGGGTAATACAAGCCCCCGGCCGCAACGAGCGGAACAACCAACCAGGCTGCTTTTTTAGTAATGGTAAAAGAACGGTTTGTCTTCAAGTGTTTCTTAATCATACACTTATCATCCTTTCAAAAATGGTTTAAACTGAAGCGAGCCATTGCAGCACCAGTTTAATCTCCTCTTTAGTAGTGTATCTGCCCAAACTGAAGCGTATAGCTCCCTTACCAGTTTGTGCCTCTACCTGCATGGCTTTTAACACCGGTGAAAGTTCAACGGAACCAGCGTGGCAGGCTGATCCGGTAGAAGCAGCCAACTGGGGTATTTGCCCCAAAATTTCCTGACCTGTTCTTCCGATAAAATTAACGTTTAAAGTATTGGGTAATCTGTTTTCCGGGTGCCCATTTAAAACCACCCTGTTTGGGAAAATGTTTTGCAGTTCCTGCCAGAAGTAATCTCTAAGTTCTCCCATTATAGGTCCTGCGGGATTTGTTTCTGCCAGTTCACAGGCCTTCCCCATTCCTATGGCCAGAAGAATATTTTCTGTCCCGGCTCTTTGTCCTCCTTCGTGGGCGGCGCCGTGGATCAAAGGTACAAGTGATGTGCCTTCCCTGATATAAAGGGCTCCGATCCCCTTGGGCGCATACAGTTTGTGCCCCGCCAGGGACAACAAGTCCACGCCCAGTTCTTTTACTTTAACCGGAATTTTTCCAGCAGACTGGGCTGCGTCGCTGTGGAATAAAATGTTGTGTTTCTGAGCCACCCTGGCAATCTCGGAAATAGGCTGGATAACCCCCGTTTCGTTATTGGCATGCATGACCGTTATCAGTACGGTGTTTTCAGTTACAGCTCTTTCAATTTGGGAGGGGGAAACCTGCCCGTGAGCATCCACTCCCACATAAGTAACCTGCGCTCCCTGCTTTTTCAGGAATTCGCAGGGATTAATGATGGCAGGATGCTCGATTTGCGTGGTAATGATATGGTTACCCTTACTTTTGAGAGCGTTAAAAACACCTTTTAAGGCGTGGTTGTTGGATTCACTGCCCCCGCTGGTAAAGATAATTTCAGCAGAAGAGCATCCCAGCAAAGCAGATACCTGGTCTCTTGCTTTTTCGTAAGCCTCCCTGGCTCCCTTTCCCGCCCAATGCAAAGCGGAAGGATTGCCGTAGTGTTCATACAAAAAAGGCATCATGGCTTCGATAACTTCAGGAGCGAGGGGAGTGCTTGCATTATAATCCAGATAAACATATTTCACTTAACATCCCTCCAGGATATATTTAAAACCTGCAATGATCAGGAAAAACTTCTATTACATCTCCTTCTTTGGCTGAAATAATCCCGATTTTTGCTGCAGTCAGGCACCCTTCTTTAAGCAGGGATTCCTGCAATTGATCCGCTTTTTCCCCGGGAACCGCCATTAACAGCCCACCTGAAGTTTGCGGATCGCATAAAATCATTTTGTCAGCCTGGTTGTTAATGCCGTTCCAGTTAACCTTTTTCTTAATATAATTGTAATTATTATAAGCCCCGGACGGTACAGCACCTGCAACAGCCAACTTTCTTGCTCCAGGAATTACAGGTATGTGTGATAAAAAAAGACGGGCTGCAACATTGCCCCCAGTTAGCATCTCTGAAAGATGGCCTAAAAGGCCAAAGCCAGTTACATCAGTACAGGCATTAACACCAATGGATGTCATCACCGCAGAAGCTTTTTTGTTTAGCTGAGCCATTATTTTGTATACTTCCTTTTCCAGTGCTGCATTTGTTAATTCCCGGTCCAGAGCTGTAGTGATAATTCCTGTACCCAGCGGTTTTGTTAATATTAAAATATCACCGGGTTTGGCCCCATTTTTGCTGATTATATTTGCAGGGTCCACTATCCCTGTTACAGCCATACCATATTTCGGTGCATTGTCGTCCACTGAATGGCCTCCCGCAATACATACCCCCGCCTCAGTGGCCTTATCCCTGCCTCCTTTTAAAATTGCTTCCAGGATATAAAGGGGCAGACTCTTTACGGGAAACTCCACGATATTAAGTGCAAATACAGGCTTTGCTCCCATGGCATAGATATCGCTGATTGCATTTGCTGCCGCGACAGCGCCGAAGCTGTAGGGATCATTGAGGACGGGGGTGATAAAGTCCACCGTTTGAACAACGGCCAAAGTAGAATTAATTTGATAGACAGCAGCATTTTCTCTAATACCACCCAGCATATTTTTATCAACAACAGGTATGAAAACTTTTAATAACTGCTCCAGGTCCGACGGACCTATTTTGGAAGCTCAGCCGGCCCTGGGAGAAAAGGCGGTAAGTTTAATGGTTGATTCCTTTTCCATATTACACGCTCCCCTAATTTTTGTTTCCGGCTACCTGAAAAGTTCCTCTTGCAAAATCTATATTCTTGATTATTGTTTTACTTTATCATAAAAATAAGTATAATAAAAATGCATAATTATTATAATAACTATGCATTAATGTTATGAGTGCATCCGGGGGTAGGGAAATGTTACCACACATTAAGTACTTTTACCATGTGGCTAATAGCGGAAGTTTTTCCCGGGCGGCTGAAGAGCTTTTTATCAGTCAACCTGCTCTTTCCAGGCAAATTACCGGCCTGGAAAAAACACTGGGAATGCAGCTTTTTTACCGTCAGGGAAGAAAGTTGCAGCTAACTGATGCAGGAAGGCGCCTTTTTAACTACGCTGAAAAAATAATGAAGCTAAACTACGAAGCTCAAAAAGAAATGCTCGAGCTAAAAGATCTTACCAGTGGAGAGCTAACAATCGGGGCCAGTACGACTGTGGGCAATTATTTGCTCCCTTCAGTACTGGCAAGCTATCGCAACCACCATCCCGGAATAAAGTTAACATTAAATATCAGTAACAGCAGCGAAATTGAACGGGCCGTCCTAAATAATCAGGTTGACTTGGGGTTGATTGGCAGTGGTGTGGAAAACCCCAGCATATTCCAGGAAAAGTTTGCTGAAGACGAACTGTTCCTGGTAGTATCCCAAAACCATCGTTTTGCAAATACAAGTGAGGATATTTTACCCTCACAACTGGCCGGGGAAACACTATTATTTCGAGAAGAGGGCTCGGATACCCGGCGATTGTTTAATGAATTGCTGAAGAAAATGAATGTGGAACCTGCTTTTTTCGTTAATATGGGGCATACTGAAGCCATAAAAAATGGTATCATAAACAACCTGGGTATCTCTTTCCTTTCTAAACGTACGTGGCAAAACGAATGGAAGTTGGGGTATCTCGTGCCTTTGGAAAAGTATA
>SKTJ01000249.1 GCA_007122565.1 Syntrophomonadaceae bacterium
ACCGAAAAAACGATCAAGCCTACAGTAAACTGCCGTGGTATGACATCCTGTTGGCTCTGGCCGGATTTGCTTCAATTTTTTATGTTTTTGTTTTTTTTGAAGATCTAATCTGGCGGGTAGGTCAGCCGTCAACCCTGGATCTGATTATGGGCGGATCGGCCATTTTACTAATCTTATTGGCCGCACAGCGGGCTTTTAGCCTTGTTCTTCCAGTTGTCACCCTGGTTTTTTTGGCATATCCATTTCTTGGGTCATTTTTGCCGGATATCATCGGGCACAGAGGGTACCGGGTTGTTCGGGTTATTCAAGACCTGTATCTAACCAATACAGGTATTTTTGGTATTCCAATCGGCGTTACGTCCACATTTGTATTTGCTTTTGTCCTATTCGGTTGTTTCTTCCAGGCGTCCGGTGCAGGAATGTACATTGTTCAGCTTGCTTTTGCCGCCCTGGGACGATTCAAGGGCGGACCGGCAAAGGCGGCTGTGCTGGCAAGTGGTTTTATGGGCAGCATCGCAGGAAGTTCTGTCGCTAATACTGTTGTAACGGGTTCGCTTACTATTCCAGTGATGAAAAGAGCGGGTTTTAGCCCGGAAGTTGCCGGTGGAGTGGAAACGGCTGCCTCAACAGACGGCCAGTTCCTGCCCCCGATTATGGGAGCCGCTGCCTTTGTTATGGCTGAGTTTACCGGCATTCCATACTGGCAAATCTGTATACATGCCGCACTCCCTGCTGTTATCAGTTATGTTGCGCTTCTCTGTATTGTTCATTTGCAGGCTGCAAAAACGGGCATGAAACCTATGCCTAAAGCGGAAATACCCCCATTTTTTAAAACATTTATCAAAGGAATATTTTTTTGGATTCCTGTTTGTGTTCTGGTCTATTATTTAATTTATGTCAGGGTGACTCCCATTACTGCCGGGTATTTTGCGATTCTTTCCGTACTGTTGATGATGGTGGCTATGCGGGCAATTTGGTTAATTCAGGAAACCAGGCGAGGAGATCATCCGTTTTCAGTCGTTGTGACCAAGCAGTCTCGGGGATTGTGGAGCGATGTGATCCAGGGCTTAGACACCGCAGCAAAAAGTATGGCCGGTATTGCTGTCGCCTGCGCTTGTGCTGGGATTATCGTGGGCGTGGTCACTCTTACCGGGTTGGGTCAAAGCATGATCCTGTTGCTCTCGGTTATGGCAGGAGATAGACTGTTTGTACTGCTCCTGGTCGCGGCGGGAATTTCCATCATTTTAGGTATGGGGCTACCCACCACGGCCAAATATGTGATCATGGCGACCCTGGTGGCTCCGGCTATACTTATGGTTGACCCCACATTGCCCGTCATAGCGGTTCACCTGTTTATTCTCTATTATGCTATTCTGGCTGATGACACGCCTCCGGTAGGTGTGGCCGCTTATGCTGCAGCAGCCATTGCCCGGTCGGATCCAATAAAGACTGGTTTACTGGGATTTAAGTTTGACCTGGGTGCTTTTTTATTGCCATTTATGTTTATTTATAATAAAGAGTTTCTCTTAATCGATACGGTCTGGTATAAAGCTGTTCTTGTTGCCCTTACATCGCTTTTTGGAATTTACTGTTTCTCTGCAGTCATTCAGCGCTGGCTTTTTACTAAACTAAAACTTTGGGAACAGGTTTTACTGTTGGGCATTGCTCTTTCCATGATCTGGCCAACCTGGATTAGTGATATTATCGGAGCCACTGTTTTTACAATTATCTATGTACACCAGCGTGCTGTAAAAGCCAGGCAGGACCGGGAGGGCAGTGTTCCTATTGAAGGGTAGCAGGCCCATTTATGTCCTTTTGTATATTTTGGTGGCATTTCTGCTTTTTAATTCTGTATCTGCTTTTAAAACAGGGTTCTCCTGGAAACTGATTGTTGAAGATCCGCGAAACGGCCAGTTGTATTATGGTGTCCCGGTCCAGCCGAAGGACGAGTTTACGCTATCCTATCGTCATTCGGTCAGCGGTTCAATGGTTTACGGCTCATTTGAAATAACCAGTGATGGACAAATAAACCCTTTAACCACAGCTTTTACAACCTTTGGTCCGGGGTTGCCCTGGTTGGATGCAAGTGTAAAATATACCATTGAAAATGGTCTTATTACGGTTTATCACGATGAGCCGCCTCGTGAGCACATTAGACTTTGGGTTTCACCTCAAACCGGTGAAACGATTACGATGGAAGACGGTTTCTATCAACTGGCTGCTTTTTCAGATTATCCGTTACTGGTTATGATTCATGTCAAACAATAACAAGTACGAGAGGTGGTATCCATGAAAATATTGGCTGCTACGGATGGGTCTGAACTCAGCTTTAAAGCATTAAAGGAAGCTGCAAGTATTGCTTCGATGATTAATGGTGAAGTAGCGATTATATATGTTGAAGATCCCGTTCCTCATCCTGATGATAAGGGGTATTATTTTTCAGAGGATTCACTTAAGCAGTATGAAGCGCGCAGAAAAGAAGATAGGGAAAAGATATTGGGAGAAGCCGAACAAATATTTCAGGCAAAAGGCTTACCATTCAACACCGTTGTAAAAAAAGGTCGTCCTGCAGACATAATTAAAAAAGTTGCTTCGGAAGAAGGGTATGACCTGATCGTTCTGGGCAGTAGGGGATTGGGTGGACTTAATCAACTGCTCCTGGGAAGTGTTAGCAATGCCGTTGCGCAACAGTCAGAGTCCAGTGTATTAATTGTGCGATAAAACCGCTACTTGGAGAGTGGGGTAAGATGGAAGTAAAATTTACGCATACGAACATTGTTGCACGAGATTATCAAGAACTAGCCAGGTTTTATACTCGTGTATTTGGGTGTGAGTCGGTACTTCCAGAGCGCAATCTTTCCGGCGAATGGGTCGAGCAGTTGACCGGTATAAACGGTGTACACATTCGAGGGATTCACCTTCGCCTTCCCGGCTACTCTAATGGACCAACCTTGGAAATATTTCAGTTTAACCGGGAAATAGCAAGTGATGATATGCCAGCCATTAATAGTCCCGGGCTTGCTCACATCGCTTTTCAGGTGGATGATGTTGAGTTTTATCTTCAAAGGCTATTGACTAGTGGAGGTCACAGGCTTGGAGCTACAGTTAGAAAAGTAATCGAAGGAGTGGGGTTGTTAACTGTTGTTTACGCCAGGGACCCGGAAGGTAACATTGTGGAAATACAAAGCTGGGAATAAGCGAAAATAATCGCAGCCAAACACCACATGAATACGGTAAATATTCGCTAACCTGTCCTCTAAAGACGGCAAATATAAAGCGCGGAAGTTTTCTCCATATGGAATGCCGGATTGTTTTCCGGTCATTTTGCAATGTACTTTTATAAAAATGCGGTAGAGAAAATTCCCGACTAAAACCAGCGTTTTAACCAGTACTTTTCAAATCCTAATTTAACCCAATAAGCCCATTTGCTGGGGCGTTGCATGGTGATGTACGGGTATGGCTTATGATAATAATTTATTGAGGAATAACGGGCTCTACCGAACCCGGAAGCCATAATTCAGAGCCCTTTACCCGTATAGCGCTGGTGAGGCTTTTTACCGGCGATCGACAAAGCGATATTACGGGCCACCACTTCCGCCTGATAGTGGGCAAAGATACCTGCCTTTGGCGCCCATGCTTTTTAAATCGGCAGCTTCAAGGCCGCTGCATCTCCCACGGCAAATACGTTTTCGGCCTTGGTTTCGAGGGTGTGCGGGTCAACTTCAACCCAGCCGCCTTTTTCCGTTATCCCTGAACCTTGAAGCACAGATGGTCCCCAATGAGGCGGGATGCCAAGAAACAGGTCACCGGGAATTGTAATTCCATGGTCCAAGACCAGTATCCCGGCGTTTATATCCATGGATAGCACCTTGGCCTGGGTAATCAGTTCGATGCCGCGTTCGTCCAGCATCTTACGAATATCGCTCACGCAGAAGACTGGCTCCCTCAAAGCTCCAGGGATTATATGATCCTTCGGCCATGCCCGGTACGGTTTCAGGGTGGTGCTCTGCTCCCAAAGCAATGACCAGGTAATCATAGCCCATGTTTTTCTGACTGGTTTTCACCTGGTTCA
>SKTJ01000299.1 GCA_007122565.1 Syntrophomonadaceae bacterium
CAGGATAGAGTAAGTTTTTTAGTAGGTGATGCCTTAGCCATACCATTTTCAGATAATCAGTTTGACGTTGTTATATCTCAATCTATGCTGATTTTGATTAAAGACCAAAAGAAAGTGATTAAAGAAGCTGTGAGGGTCACCAGGGAAAGTGGCGTTTGTGGTTGGGTTGAATTAAGTTGGAAAAAAGTACCAACGGAAGAGTTTTTGGATACTATTGAAAATGTAATATGTGCCTATTGTATGTTAAACGCTCATACTTTCGAGGGTTGGAAGGGATTGTTTGAAGATGCCGGTGTCACAAATCTTAAAGTAATTGAGCGGTCAATGAATATAAAGAAAATGGGAGATATGGTTGGCGATGAAGGAAAAATTAATTCCCTTAGAATAAGGCTTAAATGTATGACAGATGCCAGAGTTAGAAAGCGCATGAACAAGCTAATTCAAACTTTTGATCAGTTTTCAGGATTTTTTGGGTATGGGATCTATACAGTAAAAAAATAGATATACCCTGTTATCTCTCGTGTATTCTTAATAATAGCTGTGTTTGATAAAATATATTGCATAGCGAAGGAAACCACTTGCTGATTTAAACAGTCTAACTTATGGAAGGAATCTACTGTAATTCGTAGAAATGGTAAAGTAAATGCTAATCAATTTTACATATATCGAAATCGTAACAAAAATAGGGGTATGGGGTTTTTTTAGTAGGGAGAGGTTTTTATGAGAAAAGGAAAGATTGTTGCTGTTTGTGCAATTATTATCTTACTATTTGCCTGCGGGCTTTTACTATACAGTGATGCTTATCAATACGTTATTTTTTCTGATGATGCCAAAGATAAATTAGTCTGGGAAACTGTTATCTTACCGGAGTTGGGCGGGAAAACAGTCGAAACGATTAAGGTAACGGACTGGGATTGGGAATGGAAGGAGGTCGATTCCGATCTGCATGAGTTCATCATGGATGAACTTACTAACGCTGTATTTTATGAAAGCAACCGCAAGGGTTTTGGCCCTACACCGGAGATGGGTTTAACTCTTACTTTCACGGATAATACCAGGTTAACCTTGTCGCTGTGGCCTGATGGGGAAACTTTTGAAACGGCAAGTATACGTGAATTTACCTCACAAGATCACCGCTTTATTGATAAGAGCCAGATTCTGATCAAAAGCGGGATCTTAACTGCCTGGCTCGAGGATTACGTGGCTTATTCAAGCAATACTAAAGAAGCTTACTCCCTCACAATAAAAAGCAATGTGCCCCTAAGCCGGGCTTTCCTGGAAGAAACATATATCGGCAGTGTTCCGGCTGATCTGACGCTTCTCCCGGGCTCTTATACAATAACGATTGTTCCCCCGGAAAGTTCTGGCCATGAACCTATTATGCAAGAAATTGATGTAGGACCTGCAGTGAAGAATGATATATATATTAATTTTGCCGAAAGAGACGAAAAGCCGGTTCCAGAGCTACCTGCCGAATCACCTGCGGAGCAACCTGCAGTGCAACAACCTCCCAAAGACAGGGAGATAATTGACGAAACGATAGAGGATCAGGATGATCATTTCACTTTTCACAGTGCAGTATCCCAGTCCATAGGAATTGATTTACTTATTTCGGAAGAAAGATATAGGGTTGAGGTGAGAGGGGAGCATAAGCTTAGTGTTTTAAAACAACAGCTGGGGAAGGCAAAGCTGGTTGACGAACCTGTAAATGTGCCGGAAGGACAACATTACAGACTTGTTCTGATGTTCCCCGGTGGAGAAAAAGTGGAGTATGTTTATCATTTTAATGATATCAAACCGGAAGAACCTGCTTATGTTGAATTTGACGGGAACTGGTATGAGGTGCCGGGGACGGTTATTAATCTATTCCTTTCCATTGGTGAGTATCCCGATGCTTCAACAGATATTGACGCAGTTGATGAAGCCTTGCTTAAAGAGTATGGTTGGACTCCTTTCTTTTTGATTAACACCTTTGAAATATCTTTGCCCGAAAAGTTTGAGCATACTCCCGGTACGTTCCCTACAGTGCTTTACTGGGCATATAATAACGAGCTGAGCAAAGCTATTGAGCTGGATCTGTCTCCTTATCTGGGGGAAGATGTGGATGTTCGCCTTTACAAAATTGCCGAACTGTTACCGGAATTTATTCATGGGCCAAGACGGGGGAGCGGCAGAGCGGTTATCGTACACTACGGGGAAGAAGTTGTAGGGGCTTGGTTGGATATGGGGCGGCATTATGCTTTTGCCTGTTCCCTTAATGGCAGGACCATGGAGGCGGTTACGCAAAAGCAGTGGGAAGAATGGATTCCAGGCGTAATTAACCCGGAAGACCCTGTGGAACAGCGTTTGGCAGAATTAACCCCTGAAGAAATTATCCATGAGTATTATGCCGCCCTGGACAGGGGTGACCATGCAGCTGCCTATGCGTGCTTAAGCCGTCGCAACCTTTCAAGCTATCTTTTCAGTAACATGGATAACGACCTTTTATATAATCAGTCTTATGAAGATAATTTCCTTGGATCTTCCGGATTAAGCAATATTACTGCAGCTGAGGTTCTGAAGATTGAGCGCTGGGAAGATCTTGAGGAAATGCACTATCCTCCTGGAACACAGGTATATGAGGTGAATGTGAACCTGGAAGTGAAAATACCCGTAACCTACGAAAGCGGTCCCCAGACAAGATTTATCTCATTAAGCAAAGAAACTCCCGCCACGGGGTGGCGCATAGATGCAATAGGAACGGGGCCATAAAGAATAATAGTTTTACGTGTGGAACTTTTTCCTTTAATCACCCGTCCATAGGGTGAATAGAAAAAAAATGTAAAGGAGAAAGTATGATGAGTAATTTCAAAAAAGGCGCGTTAATATTTGTGTTGGTAGTTGTATTATCCTTTGCCGCGGTAAGTGCTATGGCAACAAATGAAGGAGACGCAAAACTCGCACCGGACCAGCCTGTCGAACCCAGCGCACCTCTGCCCATCAGTGAAACTATTATTGAAGTGCCTTCTTTCAAGCCGTTTACGGGGACCGTCCTGGAGATAAGGGATTCGGAATTTGTTGCAGGCTCCCAGTATGTTTTTGTGGAGACGGATGGAGGGGACCCCGCTTACCTGATTGTCACTGAAGAAACTTATTTTGTTAATGACCGGGAGCTGGTGGAAGGATCCGTAGTCACCGGCTATTTCGATGAAAATCTGCCCATAATCATGATTTATCCGCCCCAATACGGTGCCGTGGTCATGATAGTGGAGCCTCTGGAAGAAAACATTAAAGTGGACCGTTTTGATGATGAATTGGTCAGTTTGGATAATAGTCTTAAACTGAATATTACGGATGAGACGGAAATAATTTTACAGGATGGCAAACCTTTTACGGGGGAACTTGCCAACAGAGATCTGGTCGTTACGTATGATGTTTCAACCAGAAGCATCCCGGCACAAACAACACCGCTCAAAGTTGTAGTCCTGTTTGAAAAAGCCGATCCACCCGTTTATGATTTGCCGGAGCGGGACGCCGATTTATTGTTGCCCCCGTTACCCAGTGAACCTGACAGGATTCCGCCGATTCGCAATATTGCAACCAGCATGGAGATTGTTGTGGAGAACAGGGTTGTTGAAGCGCCTGCCCCATTTTATAATGAGGACAATAAGCTGATGGTGCCGCTCCGAGCAATTGCAGAAGCCCTTGGGTTCAACGTCAGCTGGAACGGTGAAAAACAACTGGTCACGCTTGGGGACAGTTTTACAGCAACCATCGGCAAAGATGCTTATGTTGACATGAGCCGTGATGAACCCATAGCGTTAGGTACTGCTCCCGAACTGATGGCAGGAAGAACTTTCGTTCCTTTGCAGTTCTTCAGAGATGTTGTTCCCATGAACAATGCCTATGTATTTGAAGCACAAATCGTAATTGACAACAATAAGGAAATAATGCATTAGCCTTCGCTCTATGCTTGCCTGGCCCTGGCTCTGGCTAACCGCCTGGTGTTCATCCGCTCTCTCA
>SKTJ01000018.1 GCA_007122565.1 Syntrophomonadaceae bacterium
AGAATACTATGCCGGCGGCTTTTGAACATTTAAAGTAATATTTTAGCGCCCCATATTGACTAATGCTTTAGTAAAAGTTATGGTTAATACTAATTGAACAACAGCAATGCTGAATGCTGATACATATCAACTACTGTTCTTAAACAGAATGAGGAAGTGCTGCAATGGTTACTCAAGCAAAGACCGGGAATGATTCTGCAGGCATCTGGTATGGTATTTTGTCTTATACTCTCTGGGGTGTGCTGCCTCTGTATTGGAAACTGCTCCAGGCAATTCCTGCCCTGGAGATCCTCGCTCACCGTATCCTATGGTCTTTTATATTTCTAGGCAGTGTCCTGCTTATTTCCAGGGGATGGCAAACAATGGTCGCTGTCCTGACCAACAGGAAAAAACTAATGATCCTATTTTTGTGCGGCGTTTTAATCAGCTTTAACTGGTTAACTTTTATCTTTGCTGTGAATTCAAATCAGGTCATAGAAGCCAGCATGGGTTACTATATCAATCCCCTGGTCACCGTTCTTTTGGCAGTGCTGGTATTAAAAGAGAGATTAACGCAGTGGCAGTGGATTTCCATTTTATTGGCAACTGTAGGAGTGTTGATTATTACTTTGCAGTATGGCAGAGTTCCCTGGATCGCCCTGATTTTGGCCGCCACCTTTGCCCTTTATGGATTGACGAAAAAATTAGTCGGGGTAGATCCGGTTACGGGGTTAACGCTGGAAACCTTTATTGTAATGCCAGTTGCTTTAATCTATATTCTTAACATAGAAATTACCGGTCTTGGCTCTTTGGGTAGTGTTCCCTTCTATATGCAGTTAATCCTTGCAGGTACGGGCATTGCAACAGTGCTGCCCCTTTTGGGCTTTGCCAAGGGGCTCGAGCGAACCAACCTTTCAATGATGGGATTTTTGCAATATATTGCCCCTACGATCAGTTTGCTCCTGGGCATTTTAGTTTTTAAAGAATATTTTTCAGTTTCCCATTTAATCAGTTTTTGTTTTATTTGGGTTGCACTAGTTATTTTTACCCTGGCTAATCTTGGAGTTTTGAAAGATAATAAGGCTGCTGATATAGCAGATGAAATAGAGACTGCTGAGAAAATTTGATCCAAAACGGGCTGGGAGTGCGACAACGAGAACCGTCCCCTGTCGCACTGTCGCAAAAAGAATAATTAGAAAGGGAGAGATTGATATGATGATGGATGAGCTGGCACGCCAGGTTAAAGAGGCCTCACTTAAATTGGCTGCTTGCGATGGGGAGATTAAAAACAAAGCTTTGGCCAGGCTGGCTGAGTCATTAACAAAGCGGCAGGATGAAATTGTCAGAGCCAACCAGGCAGATCTTGAACGGAGTGAGCAGGAAAATCTGGCTGCGCCTCTTTTGAAGAGGCTAAAATTTGATGAAGCAAAAATTGCTGACGTTGTGGACGGTATTCACAGCCTGATCAAGCTTGAAGATCCTGTGGGCAAAACGTTGCTCGCCACGGAGCTGGATGACGGATTGGAATTGTACAAAGTAACATGTCCAATTGGGGTGATCGGTGTCATTTTTGAATCAAGGCCCGATGCCCTGGTGCAGATCTCGACCCTTTGCCTGAAAAGCGGCAATGGGGTTCTGCTTAAAGGAGGGTCAGAAGCAAGGGAGACAAACCGCATTCTGGCTGAGGTAATTGCGGATGCAACTACAGCCGCAGGTATTCCCCCAATGTGGGCTGCCCTTTTGGAGACACGGGCCGATGTGGATGATATGCTCAAAATGGACCGCTACATTGACCTGATTATTCCCAGGGGTTCCAACGAATTTGTGCGCTATATTATGGACAACTCACGTATCCCCGTAATGGGGCATGCCGATGGAATATGCCACTGCTATGTTGACGAAGATGCGGATCTTAAGATGGCGGCGCAGATCGTCCTGGACTCTAAAACCCAGTACGTGGCCGTATGCAACGCCGCAGAGACACTGTTGGTGCATGAAAAGGCCGCACCGGAATTTTTACCTCCCATAAAAGAATTACTGGAAAAGAAGCAAGTGAAACTAGTGGGGTGCCCCAAGACCAGGGCCTTGATTCCCGTTGAAGCTGCCACGGAAGAGGATTGGAAAACCGAATACCTGGATTATAAAATGTCTGTTAAGGTTGTTCCAGAGCTTGATGCGGCTGTGGATCATATTAACGAGTACGGCTCCGGTCATACCGACACCATCATCACCGGGAACAGAGAAAAAGCTGCCCGTTTTATGAACTATGTGGATTCAGGCAATGTTCTGTGGAACTGTTCCACCCGCTTCAGTGATGGTTTCCGCTACGGCTTCGGTGCCGAAGTGGGGATTAGCACCAGCAAAATTCACTCCAGAGGCCCGGTAGGCCTTGAGGGACTGGTAATATATAAGTACAAGTTACTCGGAAACGGCCATATTGTTGACGACTATGCCAATCGTTCCAAAACGTTCAAGCATAGGGATTTGGGCAGGAGTTCTACATTATAAGGTAGCAAAGGGGTATTCTTTATATGCGCAGCCCATACCGGCCCCTATTACCTTTGTTTATGGCGATCGGTGCTGCCGGTTTCACGTTGGGACTTGTTTTACCCGTTACAACTGTTGTTTTGGAAGAACTCTCGGTGAGCGCTCCCTTGATTGGTTTAACGGCTACAGTGTCGGCAGTAGGGACGATGGCCGGCTCTCTTTTTGTGGGACGGGCTATCCGTGACTATGGTGCCAAAGCCGTGGTCGGAACCGGACTTTTTCTGACCGCTGTTTCCGTAGGGGCTCTTTCCCTGTGGTTGTACATTCCCTACTGGCTGTTGCTCCGTTTCATTATGGGTGTTGCCCTGGCAGCTGTGTTTACGGCAAGCGAGACGATGATTAACAGAAATAGCAGTGTGGAAAGCAGGGGAAGAACGCTCGGTCTTTATGGCATGGCTTTTTCCCTCAGTTTTATGATCGGTCCCCTTGGTTTAATGATGCTCCGTTTTGGCATCTGGCTCCCCTTTATTACCGGCGCGCTGGCCTGTCTGGTGCCGGCCCTATTGTTCTTACGTTTCCCGTCTGCCACCACACCTGAGACACCGGGCGCGGAACGAAAGGGAACGGTTATCATCAGGCGTATTTTTCTCTCCCTTTCCACCATGTTCCTTGCCGGTTTCATGGAAGGAGCGCTGCTTGTGCTCATTCCCCTTTATACCCTGCGTCAGGGTTTTTCCACAGGGGAAACGGGGATGCTTCTTTTTATCTTTTTAGTGGGACACGGTTGTATGCCTCTTTTAGCCGGGCTTGCCGCTGACCGCTGGGACTTTCCCCGGACCCTGGCCGCAGTGATTATCGCAGGCATACCTGCATTTATCCTGGTTCCTTTTGCCTCGCAGCTGTTTTCGCTGGCGCTGCTTCTGATCGTATGCGGCGCATCAGTGGGCTCTCTCTATCCTCTTTCCATCGGTCTTTTGGCAAATCGATTAACTTATTCTGAACTGCCCCGGGGTAATGCCATGACCACGTTTTGCTATGGCTTGGGAAGTGTTCTTGGCCCGATTATCCCTGCTGTTGTTATGCATTTTACAGGAGTCTCAGCTCTTTTCCTGGTTGCAGCGATGGTTTACTTTATCTTTCTCAGTGTGTGGTGGTCCGGATGGAATCCCGTGCGTAAATGGGCTTAACCAAAAAGAATGTGGTTGCAGAAGTGTAGGCATAAGAGAATAACAAGGAGGTTTCACCATGTCAGAATTCCATGGCAATGATATTGAAAAGAATG
Organism: Syntrophomonadaceae bacterium; assembly: GCA_007122565.1. Lineage (GTDB taxonomy): Bacteria > Bacillota > Dethiobacteria > DTU022 > UBA8154 > UBA8154. The sequence continues at coordinate 3,749 of SKTJ01000018.1, forward strand.
GTGGTGTCTTTGCAGAACTGGCGGAACGATGGTGCGGCGAAACCTACATGTGGCTGGATTACGTGCCTGAAAACGGCGCTCTGCAGAAGCTGCTGCGGGAGCTGTTCAGCGTGGCTGAGGCAACAGCTCTGAAAGCAATTCCCGTCAGTCCTGTCCCGCTGCACTATCATTCGCTGCAGCAGATCGCCGCTGCAAGCGACCTGTCCCCGGGGCAGCTGGAGCTTATCCTGGACGAAATAGTGGACCGGGGACTCCTTTTTGCCGGAGAGACCACCGCAGGAGAAAAGGGCTATGCTCTCCTCATAAACGGCTACGGCTTTAGTCAGGTATTTTATTGGAAAGGCCAAAAGGACGAAACGACACGCCGCCTCGCTGAACTGGAAAGTGACCGCTCCTTCAGGGAGGCAAGGATGAACCTCTATGTAAGCGATGCGGATAAGACCAAGGCGTGGCGTTATATACCCCTCAGTGCCTCCGTGGATCCCCAGTGGCAGAATGTTTATCCAACAGAAACGATTGAGAGAGTAATTCAACAGGCTAATAAATTTGCCCTTGTCCATTGTACCTGCCGCATTATTTATGAAATGAGAAAGGGGGAGAGCTGCGGCCATTCCACCGATGTATGTATCAAGATGGACGAGCTGGCTGCAAGCGTAATCCGGGGTGGCCTCGGCCGGGAGATCAGCAGGGACGAAGCCCTGGCAGTGATCAGAAAGGCCGCTGCAGAAGGGCTTGTTCACTTCACGGATAATACAGAAGCCCAGATCAAGCACATCTGTAACTGTTGCGGCTGCGCATGCTGGAACGTAGGGGCCATCAAAAAGAGGATCGTGCCCCGTGATATGTTAATGGCTACTTATTTCATCCGGGAGACGAAACACAGGGAGTGCAGCGGCTGTGAATCCTGTGTGGAGATCTGCCCTGTAGACGCGGTAAAAGTAGAAGACGGAGTAGCCATGGTAAACTTGGATTGGTGTATCGGCTGCGGCGTGTGTATGCCCTCCTGTCCCACCGAAGCCATAAAAATCTTGCAGAAAAGCAATACGCCAATACGCACAAAAAACCTAACTGAACTCTACACACGCCTCAACAACGAGCGCAAAAAACGTCTGAACGGATAAAATGGGACAAGGGGACAGGTCCCTTGTCCCATTTTATCTGAAAAACGTGGAGCTTTTGGGACAAGGGACCTGTCCCCTTGTCCCATTTCTTTTTACTTGTGCGGAGAGTTGCTTAGCAGGGAGAACATATTTTTTTTGTACGCTTCCACGCCCGGCTGGTCGAATGGATTAACGCCTAACAGGTATCCACTAATGGCGCAGGCTTTTTCGAAAAAATAAACGAGTTGACCGTAATAACGGGGAGTCATCTCCGGTATGATGATTTTCAGGTTTGGCACCCCTCCTGTGCTGTGTGCCATGATCGTTCCTGCGCAGGCTTTTTCGTTCACATGATGCATGGTCTTGCCGGCTAGCAAGTTCAGACCGTCCATATCTTCTGCAAGCAGGGGTATTTCCTGGTCAAGGGGCGGTTTTTCCAGCCAGAGAGTAGTAACGAAGAGGTTTCGGTAACCGTCCTGGATTAGCTGACCCAAAGAGTGGAGATCTGTGGTAAAATGGACCCCTGCCGGGAAGATTCCTTTTTGATCCTTACCCTCGCTTTCACCGAAGAGTTGCTTCCACCATTCCGTAAATGACATAAATGAAGGTTCGTAGGCGGCAAGCAACTCAATGATTTTTCCTTTACGATATAAGAGCTGACGTAGCGCTGCATAACGATAAGCGGGGTTATTCGCCGGCCGGTCCTCGTCGTAGAGTTTGCAGCCATGGCGTGCGCCAGCCATGATAGCGGCGATATCAATGCCGGACACGGCGATGGGCAGCAGTCCTACCGCTGTAAGCACAGAATAGCGGCCTCCGATGTCGCCAGGCACGGTTAAAGTCTCGTAGCCCTCCTGTCGCGCAAGCTGACGCAGGGCTCCTGTTTCCCCCGTAGTTGCAATAATCCTTTCTCGCGCACCCTTTTTGCCGTAACGTTTCTCCAGCATAGCGCGGAAAAAACGGAAAGCCAGGGCCGGCTCCAGGGTGGTTCCCGACTTAGAGATCACGTTGACTACCACTTCTTTATCGGCAATAAGCTCCCAGAGGTGGGTCAGGTATGTAGCACTGAGGTTGCATCCGCTAAAGTAGATTTGCGGGCCACCCCGTCTTTCCCGCGGTAGTTGGTTGTAATAGGTATGCCCGAGGAGTTCCAGCGCGGAGCGGGCTCCCAGATACGACCCGCCGATCCCGATTACCACAAAAATATCCGCTTTTTCCCGCACCTGCCCGGCGACACGGATGATCTGCTCCACTTCCTCCCGTCCGCAGTGCATGGGCCAGCCCAGCCAGCCCAAATATTCCCGCCCCGGCCCTTCATAGCGGTGTAACTTCTCGTGAGCAGTCAGCACCTGTGCATCCAGAGCTTCCATTTCATGGTTCCCCACAAAATCACCGGTAGCCTGGGTATCAAAAACAATCTCCCTGTTCATTATATCCTCCCGCTTATGATTAAGTATTCCCCAACAATTAAAATCACAGTCTAAGGTTCTAAAGTCAAAAGTCCTTAGGGAAGGACCCCTGTGCCCCCTTACGAACATCAGTGTTTGCTAATTCTATTATTCGATGATAAACCTTGAAAAAATGGCATGGGTCTAGCACCGTAAAATAGCGAACTTATTTCCCGTTACAACAATCAGGGGTTGTCCACCCCTAACACCGCGTATTTTTGCCTTTCCCCTCCTTGTCTCTTATTTCCTGCTTCTTGCTTCTTGTAACCATGTTATTACAGAGGGCTACCGGCGTCAAGCTATGCAGAATATATTTCGTGCTAACTCTAAAATATTTTCAAAAATACTCCTTGAAAAAAATTTTTATTTTTTTTAAAAAAAAGAAGGACTTTTTCAACAGATATAGAATAAGATAAATAAGATGATTTTAATCCTGTTTAAACTGGAGAAGAGGTAACTAATATGCAGATAACACGCCAGACTGAATACGCTGTTCGTACCCTGATAGAACTGGCCAAGGCTGAGGAAGGAAAATTGGTACTCACAAAGTTGATCTCATTGAACCAGAATATTCCCGAGGTATTTTTAAAAAAAACGATTCAACTTTTAGCCAATGCGGGGTTAATAGCCACGCAGCGCGGCACCCAGGGAGGTGTAAGACTGGCCGTTAGCCCTTCTGAAATCACCATCGCCGATGTATTCACAGCGGTAGAAGGACGGGTGGCCATAAATGTTTGCCTCACTGAGGCTTACCCCTGTCCCAACAAGTCGGTATGCCGGGTTCACGGTGTTCTGCAGCGTGCGCAAGACGCTTTAATCAATGAGTTAAGCCGGGATAGTATCGCCGATCTTTTAAGGGAGCAGGAAGCACCGGCATATACTAAAGGAAGAAAACTATAAATTAGAGTTTTAACGTGAATCAATATGCTTCTAAAGGGGACAAAAAACATCATTAATGTCCCATTAAGGGGGTGATTATAACAGAAGTCAGAAGTTAGAGTCAGAGCCGGAATTAGAGAAGTTGCGTATACTATGAAGAATAAAAAATATGAGTAAAATGAAGGGAGAGGTAAAAAAATGTTTTGTCATCAATGTGAGCAGGTAGCTAAGGGAACAGCTTGTACGGTAGGTGGGGTATGCGGTAAAAATCCGGAGGTGGCGGCCCTACAGGATCTGCTGGTGCACGCCGCTAAGGGGTTGTCCCTGGTGGCACAGGAGGGACGCCGTGTCGGTGTTGTAGATAGGGAGATTGACCGTTTTACTGCTGAAGCGCTATTTTCTACGCTGACCAATGTTAATTTTGATCCGCAGCGCTTTGTGGAATTTATTGGTCAGACGGTTTCCCACACGAATGATCTGAAAGAGAAGGTAAAGGCGGCGGGCGGTAATGTGGAGTTTGACGATCCTGCGGCTACTTATATACCGGCCGCTGGCCTGGAAGCCCTGGTCAGCCAGGGAGAAGAAATAGGTCAGCCCTGGGACAGCAATGTGGCACCGGATATCCAATCACTGCAGCAAATACTGCTTTTCGGACTAAAGGGTATGGTCGCCTATGCACACCACGCTGCCAACCTCGGTCAGGAAGACGAGGCTGTTTACACATTTATGCACGAGGCTTTGGCATCGCTGACTAATAACCAGATTACGCTGGATGAATGGATCAAGCTGGTGCTAAAGTGCGGTGAGATCAATCTGCGGGCCTTGGAACTGCTCGATGCAGGTAATACCGGCACGTTCGGCCATCCCGTACCTACGGAAGTTCCCCTTGGGCATAAGCGGGGCAAGTGCCTACTCGTTTCCGGTCACGAACTAAAAGATCTACAGGCGATCCTGGAGCAAACTGCCGGCAAAGGCATATACGTCTACACCCACGGGGAGATGCTACCGGCTCACGGTTACCCCGAGTTAAAGAAATACGAACATTTTTACGGTCATTATGGCACGGCGTGGCAGAGCCAGAAAAAGGAGTTTGCTGAGTTTCCGGGCGCCATTGTGATGACTACCAACTGTATCCAGAAACCAAGTGACTCATATCTGGGGAATATCTTTACCACTGCCATGGTCGGCTGGCCGGGAGCGGCGCATTTGCCCGACGGCGACTTTGGCCCTGCTATCGAGAAGGCTTTGGCCATGCCCGGATTTGAAGCCGATTCTGATCAAGGTAGTGTAACTGTAGGTTTCGCCCGTAACGCTGTATTGGGTGTAGCCGATAAGGTTATCGATGCAGTTAAAGCGGGAGCAATCAAACACTTTTTCCTGGTGGGTGGTTGTGACGGAGCGAGACCGGGTCGCAGTTATTACACGGAGTTCGTCGAAAAAGCGCCTGCGGATACGGTGGTGCTCACCCTAGCATGCGGCAAATTCCGTTTCTTCGACCAGAAGTTGGGTGATATCGGTGGTATTCCCCGTCTGTTGGATATGGGACAGTGTAATGATGCCTATTCAGCCATTCAGGTGGCTGTTGCCCTGGCTAATGCCTTCGATTGTGGGGTAAACGATCTGCCCCTGAGCATGATCCTTTCCTGGTACGAACAAAAAGCGTGCGCGATCCTGCTCACCCTCTTCCATCTCGGTGTGAAAGATATTCGCTTAGGGCCGAGCCTGCCCGCTTTCATTACCCCCAATGTTCTGGATGTTCTGGTAAAGAACTTTGACATCAAACCAATCACCACACCGGATGAGGACCTGGCGGAAATTTTGAAGTAAGCCTTAAGTCTTCTAGGGGCGGCTGCCCACAGCCGCTCGCATATGATGATTGGATTAGTGGAAACTGACAGCATACCCGCGGGCGGCTGTGGGCAGCCGCCCCTATAAGGGTAAGAAGATTTCGATCTTAGGCTATGTATTTACGGAAAAGGAGGGATGAGAGATGCAAGCAGCCAAATGTCCGGGCCAGGATCGGCGCAACTGGAAGCCGGAAGATATATTTGATCATAACTGTCCCCACTGCCAGACTGCTATGGAGTTTTGGAAAACGGACGCACGGGTGAAGTGCCCAGGATGTGGCGAGCACATCATGAATCCCCGCTTTAACTTGGGTTGTGCGCTCTGGTGCGCTTATGCGGAGCAATGCGTTGGCGATATTTCTCAAATCTTTGCGGAAAGACCGGAGGCCCTGCGGGACCGCCTTGAACTGGAGGTGCGTCGCTATTTTATCGGGGAGAGTGAACGATTGAAATTCACACTGGAGGGCGGAACAATCGCATCCCGCCTGCTGGAGGTGGAGAAGGATGTGGAACCTCCCGTAATCATTGGCGCTGTTTTGTTACATGATGCCGGATATACCCATTGTAAAGATGAGCACCAGGAAGAAAAGGAGCTTCAATCCTGTATCCGGGAAAAAAGCGTGGAACTGGCAGTCAAGATTATGAAGGAACTGAAAATGCCCCGCCCGGTGCAGGATAAAGTGAAGGAACTTATTCTTAACAATGGTGAAGCAGAAAGTACCGATACCAACGGGAGCCTTTTTCTCGATATCAAAGAACTGACTACCGGCAAGTTAACCGCCCTGCAAGGAGACTTATCTGCCGATGCGAAAAAGAAGATAATCAAAAAGCTCAGGCGAAAAAGTTCCCGGGAGTTTGCGGAATCAATTCTCAGTGGCAAAAGTTGATAATTGTTACGTGAACATAGATGCCACTGTCCCTGCAGTGGTGGCCCAACGGAAAATGAAAATGACAGCAAGTCCACGTGCTGGCAGGGTCGTCAGCTCCTACGAATACCCTTGATTAATATAGGGTGAGGCAGACCTTGCCCGCAGGACTCTGCGATAACGGTACCAGCAAAGGATGGAAATTTCACCAAACCTATGGGCGTTCTTAAAAGACCCGCCCCATAAGTTTACCAGAGATATAATCTTAGACTATAAGTCTTCGATATTGAGACATTATACTTTTGACTTATTAAAACTAAAAAGGAGGATCTAAGTGATGAATGAAAAAGGGTTTGCTACAGCTCAGGTAGCCATGTTGGGTAGTTTTGTGGATTATCAGGATGGGTCAGTGGTTAGTCGGGAGATCATTAGCAAAAACACGGGAACAGTTACAATTTTTGCCTTTGATCAGGGTCAGGGACTGAGTGAGCATACGGCTCCTTTTGATGCTATGGTTTATGTTGTGGATGGTTCTGTGGAAGTTAAGATCGCCGGTAATCCTCATAAGGTTAGCGCCGGCGAAATAATCATCATGCCGGCAAATAAACCCCACGCGCTGAAGGCTCTGGAAAGATTCAAAATGATGCTGATTATGATCAAAGCTCAATAGGAGGGAGTGTCGACACTGAAACTACAGGGAAACTGTCAAACAACGGCCATGGGTATTATGCCCCACACGGATGCGGCAGAGGCACTGAAGCTTGCGCTCAGCCTCGACATTCCTTTCTGGCCCCAGTTGCCCCGCACGAGCTTTTTTGAGGATATGTATGTGCAGATTTCAGAGCACTTTCCCGGGATCAAGCTGGACTTGGATAACAGGGTCATCAGCTTTTCCCTGGATAAATTTTACGAAGAGTTGGAGCAATTTTTGGAACGCTGGGACGATGAAGCATATTTCCGCCTCTCGCCCCAGTACGCGAAAGTGTTTCATCGCTTTCTGGAACAGGATCTTTCTGCATATACATACGTGCGTGGCCAGACTATCGGGCCGGTCAGTTTCGGATTAAAAATCCTGGATGAAAATAAAAAGCCCATGATCTACTATGAAGAGGTGCGCCAGCTTATTTTTGATTTTGTTGCCAAAAAATTGCAGTCCCAGTATAATGAAATGTACGAAAAGCATAAAGGGTCTTTTCTCTGGGTGGATGAGCCGGGCCTGGAGATGGTATTTATGGCTTTCACCGGCTACACAAGCGAAGCTGCCTCTGTCGATTACCGACTTTTTCTGGAAAAGTTTCCCGGACCCAAAGGGGTACACCTTTGCGGTAACCCGGACTGGTCCTTCTTGCTGCAACAGGATCTGGATGTCCTTTCCATAGATGCCCTGGCCCGGGGGGAGATCTTTTCCCGCTACCGGGATGAGATCAAAGCCTTCCTGGATAAAGGGGGGATCATTTCCTGGGGCATTACTCCCACTCTTACGGAGGAATATGGACAGGAGAACTTTAAGTCCATGATTTCCAGGCTGAATGGCCTCTGGCAGCATCTGGAGCAGGTCGGTGGTATTCCGCGGCGACAAATCCTGGAACAGTCATGGCTGGCACCGGCGCGCTGCTGTCTTGTCAACATTGATGGAAATGCAACAGTGGAAAAATCTTTCCGCCTGCTGCAGGAAGTAGCGGAACACTTTAAGGCAGAGTTGTAGTGACACAGAAGTCAGAATTCAGAATTCAGCAAACCGCAAAACATGGTAAGGTGTAGGGTTGCGCATAGATATTCAGAATTGGGAGGGATTGCATGGAGTTGCCGGTGGATTCCTGGTATCGTTCTCTTAAGGTAAGGCATTCCCGCCGCTTTTTTACGGGTCAGCCGGTTGACCATGAGATCCTTGATGCAATGGAGGATGCCTGCACCCGCTTTAAACCTTTTCCGGGGGTAAGAGGAGTGCTTGTCAGGCAAATGAAGGAGGATATTTTCAGAGGACTGGTAGGTTCCTACGGTAAGGTCAGGGGGGCTACCACCTACCTGGCCTTTTTGGGGGATAAGGAAATTGATGGTGTGCAAGAAAGGGTAGGCTACTGCGGTGAGGGATTGGTGCTGGAGGCCACGGCGCGCGGCCTTTCCACTTGCTGGATAGCAGGATTTTTTGATCCTTACGTGACGGCGCAGGAGATTAAACCGTTAAGCAAAGAAAAGATATTTGCTGTCTCCCCGCTGGGTTATACCACGGCGGAATACAACAGGGATGAAAAAATTATGTCTACCCTTGTCCGCTCGCGCAAGCGTAAAAGCCTGGCGCAGATTTCCCGTCAAATCAACAGGGAAAAATGGCCTCCGTGGGCCCTTGCCGGCCTGGAGGCAGCCCGTATCGCTCCTTCGGCGGTTAATCGGCAGCCCTGGTTCTTCAGCCTGGATAAACGGGGGGTCCTGCTAAGCATGGAAAAACCCGGTGGACACAACCATTTTTCCAAACGCCTGGATTGTGGGATCGCCATGTTGCACTTTGAGATTGCCGCCCGCGCCAATGGGGCAGCGGGCAGATGGGAATTACTCCCGTCGCCTGATGTGGCTCGTTATATACCCTCCAAGGATGTCTTATGACTTAACCTTCCCCAGCAGCGCCAACAGATTCTCACCGAGCACCATCTTCCGCTCTTGGCCGCTGAACAGTTTTTCCACTTTATCCAGTTCCCAGGCCGGCTCCCCAAAGGGGAAGTCACTGCCAAAGATAATGCGCTCCACTCCATACGCCGCAGCAAAATCACTGATTTCCCGGGCAGAAGCGAGGGCTGTATCCACATAAACCGCCGGGTTTTCAAAAAAGCCGGCGGTTTTCAAACGGATGTACCCCCCGTTCAGGCCACCGCAGTGAGGAATGATGACCGGGGTGCGACCGTTAATTCGCCTGACAATCTCCAGAGTGTGATGAAATTCCTCTTCCAGAATAATCGGTAACCGTCGTTCGCAAATGTGTGAAATAAAGGCTTCGCATTGAGGTACGGTATAGTTGTAAATGGGTTCACTGGCGTGACGGTGCCACTTCACACCGCAGAAAGTGTGCCCTGGCAGCACAAAATCGTTCCAGACAAACCAGAAGAGAAATATGTCGTCTGTTAGCAAGGATTCAAGGTAGGTATGTACTTGCTCCCGGGATTCCTGGTAGCCCGGACTGTCCGTAAAGTGCTGATCATAACGATCATAGATCTCCTCCACCGGGGAAAAGAGCACACCCCCGCTGATACGAGCTTCCTGCCAGCGGGTTTGGATGTTCGCAAAGGGTAGAGAAAGGCCACAGTGAACATGCCCATCAAGTATGGCCATGTGAAAACCTCCTGCGCCGACGGATCCACTCCGTCTTGATTATTATAAGTTTTCCGTTGTTTTATACCGTATCCTGGCTTCTTACACCTGACTCCTGTTCAGTTACATTTTTAAGCTCTTTTCTTCTATCAAGATAAACTGCTGCTGCCCTGGTAACGAGAAAAGCCAATATAAAACGGGTGATCAACAGAAGCGGGAAATTTGCTCCCAGGGCTGCCAGCAGCAGGTTATCCTCGATAATGCTGTGGTTGATCGCCAGGAAAATACCGATTAGCAGAAGATCCCGTTTTTGCAGAAGCCCTTCCCGGGCGTATTCAATAATCACCGCCGCTCCCAGGAATATTCCCACAAAAAGCCCGATTAACAGCGGCAGTAGTGCCTGCGGGGGAAGAGTTAAAATTCTTGTCAACCAATTAAAGTGGCCTGAAATACGCTCCAGCAGGGAATAGTGACGCACATATTCCAGGGAAATAAGGATGGGCAATAAAATTGCGGCAAGAAAGAGGATGGTGTAAATGCTTTGCAGTATACTTTCCTTTAAAATAGCAATTAGCATTTAATCATATCCCCCCAACGATTAAATAAATAAGGTTTAAGATGAAGCCGAACAAAAGACCTGAGCCTATACGCAGCAGAATGGAGTGTATGGGAGAGAGGCCGGTAAACCCCAGTACAGGCGCCTCCAATAAAAGAGAGTGGCTGGTGAGAATCATCATTGCTAAAACGGTAATTTCCCGGGGGGAGAG
>SKTJ01000116.1 GCA_007122565.1 Syntrophomonadaceae bacterium
GCTGCCCGTGGGGCAGAAATACGTACATGGCCAATCTTTCTTTTTCACCGTAAGGCAGGCGGACCGCCTGAAACTCCCCTTCTTTTTCCAGATAGGCATAATCATCAATGCGTTGCATGAATGGAACATCTGCTATTTCCCCTTTAGGTCCGTGAAAGATATCATTTTGCGTGAGATCAGGGTTAAACGGCTCGCTCCATTCCCCCAGGAAGTAGACCGCGTTTATTAAGAACAGCACGGTCATGGGATCGATGGGGTACTCCACCATCTCATCAATAAGCCCGTTGGTGCGCGTTTCCACCCAATCGTTGATCGTATCCACTGCATCGGGGGTGCTGAAATCCAGCTCCCGGGCTGAGGCATCATAATATTCTGCGTTGCGTCCCACAAAATCAGGATCAAACCCCATCCCTTCCAGCATCCAGAGCGAGTTGGCTATATTCAGGATTACCTCCGGATCCGCTTCCTGCAGTTGGTACAACCGGGCCAGATTGTTCTCGTTGAACCTTTTAAGGTCCACTCCCTTTACTCCTAAAACTTCGGCCATCGCTTCCAGGGTTTCTCCCCGGGCCCCGTTGTAGGTCATGGCCAGCGCCGTGTAGATGCTGGTGGGTGAGATGAACACATTCTCTTCATCCTCCACAAGTTGCTTAAACAGCTTAAGCCCGAACTCGTTCGACGCATTGGCCAGCACCGCATCAAAATTATCCAGTATTTCCCGGTCCGGTTCGGGGATGTCCATACCCGTTCCTTCTGCTTCATTATTGCATGCCACCAGGAAAAGGACTGTGCCGGCTCCAAGGAGAATTACCATAAATATAACCAACCATCGTTTCATGTTCATGCTAGAACCTGCCCCCTTTTTGTTTTCTTTATAATAGACCCATTTGGGGCACCCTAAGTTCCATAAATGCAGCAAAAAAAGATCACCCCGATAATTTTGCAAAGCGCAAGGTGATTTATAAACAGGTGAGGGATAATGGATTTTTTCACATTTGCGGCTCCATTTTATAATACAATATTATCTGCCGTGCACAAAAGGCAGGGGAAAGAACTGCTTAACAGGCTAACTCCCCTGCAAGAGAAAAAGGTTCTGGACCTGGGCGGCGGGACTGGAAAATTGGCAACGCAAATGGCCTCAGCCGGGGCAGATGTGTGGCTGCTTGATGCTTCACCGCAAATGTTAAAGCAGGCGTCCCGTGTCCTGCCTAATGCGCGCTTAATTTTAGGTGATGCTGCAAACCTGCCGTTTCCTCATAATTCCTTTGATATTATTACCCTCGTAGATGCCCTGCATCATATTCGCAACCAGAAAGATACATTAAATGAGTGTTATAAAGCCTTACTGCCCGGCGGTTCCCTTTACCTGCTCGAGTTTCATCCAGAGTTTTTATCCATGCGCGTACTCGCCGCCTTAGAACGCCTCATCGGTGAGCCGGCACAGTTTCTCTCACCGGAAAACCTCACCGGATTACTTATAAAAACCGGTTTTGTTCAAATTAAAACAAAATACAGCTTAGCTTACGAATACATAATCCAAGCGAAAAAACCCCTACCACAGTTTCCATAATCCCGTCTGTAGCAACCGTGTATCAGGTACCATATAGGCTTTAAATAATTGCTACTTAGTTCCCCCAAGCTCCCTTAACAGTTCGGCAGTTTCATCCTGCCCTCTATTGACTGCCAGTTGCAACGGGGTACTACCTGCATCATCCTCTGTATTTAATTCTGCGCCCTTTTCCAACAGTAATTCAACGGTCCCGGTGTGCCCCCCGCCCGCTGCTATGTGTAACGGAGTTGAACCCTTACTGTCTTTCAGGTTCACATTCGCACCATTTTCAATCAATAACTCCATGGTAGCAGTATTTCCATATACCGCTCCCCTGTGCAGGGGGGTAAAACCTTGATTATCTTTTGTGTTCACATCTGCCCCGCTATCGATCAGCAACTGGGCAATTTCGGGGTTATCTCCGTGTGCTGCCGCATGCAGCGGGGTATTACCGGGATCACTCGTGGCGTGTACATCGGCACCACGGCTTATTAACAGTTCTGCTATCTCCAAATGCCCCAGGGTGGATGCCAGGTGCAACATTGTAATATTCACAAGCCCACGGGTACCAACATCTTCTCCCCCATCCAAAAGCCCTTCAACCGCGGCAAGGTCATTTGCTAATATGGCTTCATCCAGAGCCATTGTCTCCTCTTCGATTACTTCAACCGTGGGTTCTGTCTCCTCTTCTACTTTCGCTTCATCATTCACTTCCGTTTCCACCGGTTGTTCCACCGGTTGTTCCCCACAACCAGCTGCAGCTACTACTGCAATTAATAACGATAGCATTACCAGCAGTAACCATTTTTTTAAAACAAACATTTAAGCACCTCCGTTAATCTGATTTTTTCCTGGATGTTTCAGCCGAGGCTAGTTTACTCCAACACACCGATAGGCTTCAAGCTAAAATAATCCAAAGCCTGGTTAATATCATGGATATCGTAGATTTTTTTCTCCAGGCAGAAATGAATTACCAGATCGAATGTATCACTTTCAGACAATGTGTAACCGGCAGCACTTAAAAGCTTGTCCGTTTGTTTCTTGGTAAGCTCAAGGGCCATTGCCAAGGCGATGGCGGAATTTTTACCGGGCCGGTAATCGGGGTTGGATCGTATTTTAGAAAAGTGCCTGCGGTCAATGCCGGCCCTTTTATAAATATCTGAATCACGGGCGCCTTTACTATCAATGAAGCTGAACAAAACCTGCCTGAATGTTGGTTGGCGGGTTTTTTTAATATAATCTTCCAACTCGTCATGGGACTCACATCTATCAGCAATATCTGCCGGGGGAATACAGGCATAATGAACAGGCCTGTCCGTGCGGCTTTCCACATATTCCTGTAATTCCATTAACACCTTTTGGTCAAGCATATTGTCCACCCCCGGAAATGTCGCCCCCAAGGCGACCAAATCAAGGAAAATATCAGGTAATATTATAACATGAATAAAAGCTGAAAGGGTGATCTTTAGTGAACAAGAATCTGACAGAAATTGTTTTCCTGCTTGACAGGAGCGGATCCATGGGCGGGCTTGAAAGCGATACGATTGGCGGGTTTAATGCTTTTATGGAGAAGCAGAAGCAAGCAGAAGGTGAAACGATCGTTACAGTAGTACTTTTTGATGACAAGTATGAGATATTGTGGAACGGCATTGATGCAGATAAAGCAAGGCTAACAGGCAAGGAGTATTATGTAAGGGGACGCACTGCCCTGCTGGATGCAGTGGGTAAAACCATACTTGATGTGGGATACAGATTGTCCATGAAAATTGAAGCGGACAGGCCCGGCAAGGTTATCTTTGTGATCACAACCGACGGTTTGGAAAATGCCAGCCGGGAATTTACCTATAAAAAAGTAAAAGAGCTGATCAAGCACCAGCAGGATAGATACAGGTGGGAGTTCATCTTCCTTGGCGCAAACATCGACGCTACAAAAGAAGCGGACAGCATGGGCATAAGCATGGACAATGCTTATAACTTTACAGCCTCAGAGGCCGGCATTCAAACCATGTTCTGCCTTGCATGCGATGTAGTCTCAGAAAAAAGAAAAAGCACAAAGAAAAAGGGTAAGAAATAGGATAATGGGGACGGGGGATGGGAAATACCCTCCAGATGTGTGGCAAGCACAAAAGCTCCCTCCAGGGAATATACAGCCTTGGAGGGAGCTTTAAAATTATACCTGAGCAGACAACCACGAAGCTCCGCTTCACCATCAGAAAGATGAAAACACATGGCGAGGATACTCGCGGACGGACAGAGTCGTCCGCCCCTACGGGTGCCTGTGATTTTTCTTTCGCCTTTTTTGCTTCTTGTTTCTCGAACGTAGGGGCGGCTGCCCACAGCCGCCCGTGAATGAGGATTATGTTGTGGAAAACAAAAAATGCGACAGAGAGAACCGTCCCCTGTCGCACTGTCGCACCTGTCGCATTCAAA
>SKTJ01000308.1 GCA_007122565.1 Syntrophomonadaceae bacterium
AGTTCGGCCATTTTACCATATTAGGTGACGGCCGCGCCCACCTGCTTGGTGAGCAAATTACCCCATCGGGAGATCGCTTTGACATCCAGCTCAAAGGCTCGGGACAAACGCCATACTCCCGCCGCGGCGACGGCCGTGCAGCACTGGGCCCAATGCTACGGGAATACATCATCAGCGAGGCCATGCACGGGCTGGGCATTCCCACAACCCGGGCTCTTGCGGTGGTGACAACAGGCGAGCCTGTCATCCGTGAAAGCGTACTTCCAGGCGCCATTCTAACGCGGGTGGCTGCCAGCCATTTACGTGTGGGCACCTTTCAATACGTTGCCACAACACACACCACCGAGGAGCTCAGGTCCCTTGCAGATTATACAATAGAGCGGCATTTTCCTCAGATCAAATCAAATGAAAACCCCTGCCTTGCACTGCTTCAGGAAGTGATAAAAAGACAGGCAGATCTCATTGCCAGGTGGCAACAGGTTGGCTTTATCCATGGGGTGATGAATACAGACAACATGGCCCTAAGCGGTGAAACCATCGACTATGGGCCTTGTGCGTTTATGAACACCTACGATCCCAATACGGTGTTCAGCTCCATTGACTATCATGGGCGCTATGCCTATGGCAACCAACCCCATATCGGGGGATGGAATCTGGAGCGCTTCGCGGAGACACTGTTGCCTTTGCTACACCCGGAAACGCCCGGGGCAATCAAATTGGCTCAGGATGCCCTTTCAGAGTATTTGCCTTTATTTCAGCGCTGCTGGCTCAGTGGCATGCGCGCCAAGATTGGCATCTTTAATCAGGAAGAACAGGATGAATCCCTAATCAATGAACTGCTAAGCATTTTGCACCAACATCATTCAGATTACACCAATGCATTTGTAGCCTTAATATTTGAGAAAACCGGGGACACGGCACTCTGTGGCACCACTGAGTTTGAAAAATGGCTTGAAAAGTGGCAGGCGAGACGCACAAGGCAACCCCAATCAATGACGGATTCGCAACAACTAATGCGCGATACAAACCCGGCCATCATCCCACGAAACCATCAAGTAGAGGCCGCGTTAGAGGCAGCTGTGAAAGAAGATGATTACAGCGTCTTACATCGTTTCATGGCGGCCCTTGAAAACCCCTTTGCGCACAGCCCTGAACAGGCCGAATATACTGCACCACCGACGCCAACCGACATACCCTACAGAACTTTCTGTGGGACGTAACAGGATCAAGGCGCTGTGGCGCAGCTACATGACTGCTAAACATCCCTACAGGTTTAATAATTTACAGGAGGTCTGATATCCGTGAATAAAGTATTTCTGGATATTGAAGAAGCTCGTTTAGAATTTCCCGGCACACAGGACAAAACCTTTTTGGATGCGGCCTCCGTGAGTCTCGCACCTACCCGGACAAAAAAAAGTTTAATGAAGTTTACGGAGAATGCAATAAACTATCCGGAACAATCGTCGGGTAACCATTACATGGCCATGGAACAACAGAGAAAAAAAGCTTACGCAGAAGCAGCTTTACTTTTTAATGCCGGCGAAGACGAAATAGGTCTCATTGAAAGCACTAGTCACGGCTTAAACATTGCGGCAACTGCAATGAAGTTATCGCCTGGCTCGAATATTTTAATATCAGAATTAGAATTTTTACAAGTTCCCATACCGTGGATGATGCAGGCAGGAATTAACATCAAATTAATACCATCCAGGCAGGGAAGGGTTCTTGCCAAAGACTTTGAGGCTGCCATGGATCGTAATACCGGGGCTATCGTCATATCATCTGTCCAGTGGTGTAATGGGTATAGAATTGATCTCGAAGCATTTGGGGAAATGGCAAAGAAGCATAACATCTACCTGGTAATTGATGCAGCGCAACAAGCGGGTGCCTGCGCCATAAACGTAAGAAATACACACGCACATTTTCTCGTTGCCGGTGGCCATAAGTGGCTTAATTCACCCTTTGGTGCCGGAATAATGTATATTAACAGATCATTAATAGATAAAATAGAACCTGTATACTGGGGATATCACAACATCGAAGCGCCTCCGGGAGGCTGGCTGGCACATTTTAGCACCCCTGACACTTCTCCAATAAGTGATTGGAAATTTATTGCATCTGCAAAACGGTTTGAAATTGGTGGCACCTCAAATTATCCGGGAGCGATTGCATTAGGGGAAAGCCTGTCCCTGATAAATGAAATAGGGATCACAAATATTGAGAAGCACATATTCAAACTTACTGCATACCTCATGAATGGCCTGCGGGATCTGGGTGCTTATTTAATTTCAGTGCCAGATCCGGATGCACGTTCGGGCATTGTTACATTTAGGCTTTATAATGACATTGAGGAAGAAAAGTTGGTTTTAGAAAAACTGCATAAACAAAACGTATTTGTTTCCTTAAGGTTTACTTCAAATATTGGCGGCATAAGAGCCTCTTGCCATTTTTACAATAATTATAAGGATATAGATAAGCTGATAAAAGAGCTTGGAAAGATAATATCAGTAAAGAAACCAGATTTCAGAGGTGATTATGTAAATTAGTAAGGGTGGTTATAGCAGCGATTGGTTGGGTGTAGCAATTATACCTTTTTCACATTGATGATTTTCATGATTTTTACGGCCATGGAAACATTAAAGATGGCTTCAGCATCGTCAAGGGAAATATTGAGGATTTCCTGTATCTTTTTTTTACGGTAGGCAAGGGTTTTAGTATGGATGAACAGTTTATCCGCTGTTGCTTTTTGCTTGCCGCAATTTGCAATCAACTCTTCAAGGGTCTGTAATAAGTGTGTTTTATGCTGCAAGTCGTATTCAACCAGTGGCCCCAGCACTTCTTTTGCATAGTAGCTGAGTTCATTTTTGTCGGGATACTTCTCCAATATCCTGTAAAAGCCCAGGTCCTCATAATGGTAGACACGGTTATTACCCCAGACTGACTTACCTGTTTTAACGGCAGTCACCGCTTCTTTATAACTCTTACACAGGTCAGTTATATCCCTGTAAAACCTCCCCAGCCCAATAGTAATATTAATATTGTCTAAGTTGTTTTCAATAACCGTTTTTATACGGTCTGCAACATCCCGGGAGTAGTCTTTGATGGCCTCCTGGTAATCATCTTCCTCGCTCTGGTGTTTAGGTAAAAGGGGATAAAGAACAATAATATTATTGCTGCGTGTCCACACAATGCAATCTTTTGCCGTGGAAAAGAAGGTGCGAAAAGCCAGGTTAAATGTTTTCCTTAATAGTCTATATGTTTCTCTTTTGTTTTGACGGGGGAAAATCTCGTCAATGGAATCTATGTTAATAAAAATTAGAATATATGGTTTCGTCATTTCCAGTTCATAAAAAGTGCTCCGCTCAAAAATATCCTCTCGTGAATCTAGATCCCCATCCACAAGATCATTTAAAAATTCATGACGGTAACTCTTTTCAACTTCTTCCCCGTTCCGTTTTTTTAATAACAAAAACGCCACATTTGTAACTGCGCTCTCCATGGCCATCAGGTCCAGTTCAGAGATGGCATTTTCCCCTTTGGCAAGATAGAGATAGGCTGTTACTTCATTGTTAATTGCCACATCTTTCTTAACCACCCTGTCCCCATTGCGTTGCCTTTTTTTCTCAATTACCCCTAAGGGATCAGTCTCTGCCAGAATCCTATCATCTAAATCAACCACCCTAACCCCCCCATCACAAAAACGGGCGAGGGCCCGGGTGATATCCACAACATCCCCTTCTGAGAGAACGATTTGGGTAAACGTATTATTAATCTGATATGCCTGTTCGATTACTTCCGGGGCTTTTTTCTTTTCCACATTCAGCATCTCCATTAATAAAAATTGACAAGGGGAAACATAGCAATGAGACCATAATATGGCAACAATTTTATCCTCAGGAGCAAGTTACAGGGATGACTTTTATCCCTGACGATAGACGATTTTCTTTATATTATAACAGTAGCGTTGCATAAAAAT
>SKTJ01000176.1 GCA_007122565.1 Syntrophomonadaceae bacterium
ATTCCTGATTTCTATATTCTCCAGATATCTTGCATTTCCTTCAAACCCTTTTTTCCACAGAAATGTACACTGCAAAACTGGAGGCAGCAGGGACTGTCCCCACTGCCTCCACAACAAGCGAATTCTTCCCATTATACTACTTTACTATTGTAACAATATTTTCCCGCCGCGGATCAGGCTCGGGGGGCGGCGAAGCTTTATAGCCCACGGCAACAACAGAGAAAGGCGAATATCCCTCCGGAATGCCGACCTTTTCATCATTCCTGGCGTTTTTGGTACATCTCCCGAATCCAAACGTGTACAGGAGCCTTCCATTGCTGCGTTTGGTTTGGTATATTCTTGATTAAGCTTCTCGGATTCAACCCCATTTCTTTAGCCATTCGGATGGTCTCTTCGTTAAGACGGCATTTTTTCTTAGCTTCTGCCCATCGTTCGTCTTTTTTACTTTTATTCATCATAACAACCCTCCTGTGAGTGCTTTCTTCCCCCCTTTGTCATAGGTCAAAAAGAATATTAAATGTCATCTTCATCTAAATCAATAAACTCTGCCTCTTTAAAATCCACACATGCAACACTATCTCCATCGAATTTCTTTTTGCCATATAAACGGCACGGCAAGCAAAGCTTGAACTCTCCACAATAATATCAATATATGGATCAAAAGCTTCATCTAACAAACAAACTCCCAAACTAATTCTGACACGTATTTCATTAATGTACGAGAATTTACCCCTTAAACAGGATACCTTTCAATTAATTCTATTATATTTCTGGAAATTCCTTCCCCTGCCATCAATTATCCCACATTCAAATAATTTCGGGACACTGGCACAGGGGATGTTCACCCCGCGCTCTCACTAGTTATTCCACTCCCTTAAGCCGGGATAACCATTCGGGCAGCTCATCTGCCCCCACCTGAAGCTCCCGCATGAGGCGGGTGAAGAGGAGCTTGGCATCCTTTTCAATCTCAACCTCCGGGCGGAGCCTGGGTTGGCCGAAGGTCCAGGAAGATGAGCCCGTCTTGCTCCAACACACGCCATGCCTGGGCACTGCGCTCCCATGTCTCGCCAGCCAGGGTGAGGAGATGGCATCCCCCCGGTTGTCCAAATCTTAACCTTTGACATGTTGCTCATATCACCAAGTAGCTATCATATCCCAGGAAACTTCAAGTAATATTCAGTCCAATCATCAGCTATTTCCAAACAATGCTTTTTGGTAATAACTCCATAGAGATTCTTCAATAATTACTAAATCTTGACAATTCCTAAAGTACATACTATGATATACATAAGTTCTGCTCGAAAGGCAGGTACAACGTATATGAAAAAAGCAGGTAATGGTTTTCAGGAGAAATTCAGCAAATTTATTACCATAATGGAGGAAGATCCAGACATTCTTCTGGCTTACCTTTTCGGTTCGCATGCCAGAAATGAAGCCGGCCCCCTCAGTGACATCGACCTCGCTGTTTTACTAAGACCAGCTTCCGAAAAAGATCTCTTTGCAAAAAAACTGAACCTGCTAAAAGAACTTACAACATTATTTACAGGAACTGACATTGATCTGGTTATTCTAAACGAAGCGCCCCTGGTTCTGAAATTTAATATCCTGAAAGACAGTAAACCATTATATATCTGCGATAATAATCTGCATGATGAATTGATACAAAGGGCGATAACTGAATACCTTGATTTCAAACCGGTATTAGCTTGCCATTATCAGGCTTTACAAAAAAGGATCGAGGCGAATCAGTATGCAAATTAACCACGATATTATTATGTCACGCTTACAAAGACTGGAGAACTGCTTGTTAAAACTTAAAAATATCATCCAAAACAATAGTAAAAAAGAGTTCCTAAAAAACGATGATCTACATGATATTGCAGAGAGAAATTTACAAATAGCGGCACAATCCTGTATCGATATCGGAAACCATATTGTTTCTAAACAAAAGGGTGCTTTCCCTGAAGGGTACGGCGATATTTTTAGGAAGCTGTTTGAAACAGGAATTATTGATGAACCAACTTATATAAAAATGTCCAATATAGCCGGTTTCCGCAACATACTGGTTCATGATTACTTAAAAATAAATTACGAAATTGTCTTTGACAATCTACAAGATTTAGATGTGTTCGTTACCTTTGCCGAACAAATCAATCGTTTTATACACGGGGAGATGTAAGGTTTTGTGATAGTTTCGATCGTAAATTTGCAATAAAAAACCATCCAAGCTTTCAAGCTATGCCTGGATGGTTTTTAATTTAATAAGAATCCTCAACTTTGCTTGGTGGAATAATGTTTTGATATCTCAACAGGATAGCTTACCCCCCAAACTGCAAGGTTGCTGCTACCTCATCATCCCCAAAATCAAAGACACTGCCCGAGGGCGACAACGCTTCCGTGTAATAAAAGGAGGGAAGCTTGTCATCAGCAGCAGTAAAGCCTGCCCAAGCGTTGAAGTCCTTCTCCATAAAAACTGCAATGGTAGCACCTGTTTCCATGGGGTCCAGGCCAAATTCGTCGCAGAGACAGTCGATACGGGCAATGGTGTCCAGATCAAGTGCACCCCAATCTGTTCCAATTTTAAAATCCTTCCGTTGACAACTTATCCAAAAAGCCTATATCAGCATCTAATATTTCTTTTAATTCCCGGCCACACTCCTCTGAACAAAGCACAAAAATCATATCAACATCAGCTTTTTTGGCATCTGAATTCTTACCGGTCACTATAGCACAAAGGCACGGCCTAACTAACGGGTCCAACCAGGGGTATCAGTAATGGCAAAAATCGAAAACTGCCTGGGCGAAAACGGCAGAACCAAGCCAGAGCACATCTTCATCAATGTCAAATTTCGGATGGTGGTGGGGGTGAATGATTCCCTTCCTGGAATTGTGCGACCCTAAAAAGAAATAGGTGCCCGGAACCTGCCTCAGAAAACAGGAAAAATCCTCGTTGCCCATGTCCGGCCTTTTCAGTTCAACGATCTGCCCCTTTCCAACTATCCTGGCAGCTGATTTAACAAAGGCCCGGGTAAAGGATTCGTCATTGACTGTTGCAGGAAAATCCCCCATAAATTCAACGACTGCTTCCGCCCGGTTGGCAGCGGCAATCGCAGTGCAAATTTCTTCGATTCGGGTTTTGATAAAGCGTTCATCACCTGGTTCCACAGTTCTTAAATCCCCCTTGAAGGTCACTTCAGCAGGAATAATATTAAATGAATTTCCCCCGTTTATCTGGGATATGGTCAGGACAGCGGGGCTGGTGGGATTGAGCTCACGGCTGATAATTTTCTGGAGTGCCAGGATCATTTCGGCAGCAGCGGGTATGGGGTCAACCCCGGTGTGAGGCGTGCTCCCGTGTGTCTGTTCCCCTTTTACGGTGACAGCAAAGATGGAAGAAGCAGCCAGGACAGTGCCATAACCCACCCCAATCTGCCCGGTGCCAACTTCGGGAAATATACGGCCGATGTGCAGGCCCAGGACGGCTTCCACCTTGGGATCCTTAAGGCAGCCTTCCCGGATCATCGGTTCCGCTCCCCCTTCCGCCTCTTCTGCCGGTTGAAATATCAGCCTGACACTTCCATTCAGCTTATCTTTATGTTCTGATATTATCTGCGCTGCGCCTAAAAGCATGGCCATGTGGGCATCATGGCCGCAGGCGTGCATATTTCCGCTGCCTGAAGCAAAGGAAAGGCCGGAGGCTTCTTTGATTGGCAGCCCGTCCATATCTGCCCGCAGCCCGATCGTGGGCCCCGGATTGACGCCCCGAATCAGCGCCACCACACCTGTTTGCGCCATGCGGCGACAGGAAAGCCCCATTTTCTCCAGTTCCCTGAAAACGTAGTGGGATGTACGGTGAAGCTCAAAAGACAGTTCGGGTATTTGGTGAAGATCCCTGCGCC
>SKTJ01000293.1 GCA_007122565.1 Syntrophomonadaceae bacterium
CCAAAAAAGCCGGGGCTGACAGGCTGCGATATTGTGATACCGTCGGTGTACTGGATCCGTTTAAAACCTTTAATATTATATCCCGGTTGATTGAAGCAACAGAAATGGACATCGAAATGCACACCCATAATGATTTCGGGATGGCCACGGCCAATGCATTAGCGGGAGTCAAAGCCGGTGCTCGTTTTGTTGGCGTCACGGTAAACGGTTTAGGGGAAAGGGCAGGAAACGCTGCCCTGGAAGAAGTGGCCATGGCGCTAAAGCATCTTTTCCATAAGGACCAGGATATTAAAACACAAATGTTTCGGGAACTATCAGAGTATGTGGCCCGTGCTTCAGGGAGAAACCTGCCCGCCGGCAAACCAATTGTAGGCGATAACATGTTTCGTCATGAGTCCGGCATTCACGCCGATGGTGTGATAAAGTTTCCTGGGACTTATGAAGTTTTTAGCCCTGAAGATGTTGGCCTTGAAAGACAAATCGTTATCGGAAAGCATTCCGGCTCCAGGGCATTAATCCTAAAATTTTTGGAGTATGGCATCAACTTGTCAAATGAGGAAGCATCCGAACTGCTTCCTATGGTTCGGCGTACAACCGTTGAAATGAAAAGGCCGCTTTTTGACAAAGAACTGGTTTATATCTATGAAGATTATATGCATAAGAAATACGAAAAAGGAATTGATTATGCACCCGTGAGTACAGAATAGCAGTTTTGCATAAACAAAAACTTTCTCTCGTTAAGATCTCGTTAATAAAGGAAAGGATGAAGCTGTATGAGTAAAACAATTGCTGAGAAAATCTTTAGCCAGCATTCGGGTGTTGATGCGTATGCAGGGGATTTAGTAGTCGCCCAGTTGGATTTCGTTATGGGTCAGGATGGAACAGCACCTTTGGCAATCAATTCATTTAACGAAATGGGCGGAGAAGAACTCTTTGATGCTTCCAAGGTGGCTTTCGTCATCGATCACAGTGCACCAAGTCCCCTTGAGGGTGTTTCAGCACTCCACAAACTGATGCGCGAGTTTTCCACCCGTAAAAAGCACATGCTTTACGATATTGGTGAAGGGGTATGCCACCAGTTGGTGCCTGAACAGGGGCATGTCGTTCCTGGAGACCTGGTTGTCGGCGCCGACTCCCATACTTGCACATATGGAGCAATAAACGCCTTTTCAACCGGTGTTGGATCAACTGATCTGGCTGCAGCCATGATTTCTGGAAAGCTTTGGTTTAAAGTTCCTGACACAATAAAGTTTATCTGTGAAGGCACATTACAGCCCGGGGTGTTTTCAAAGGACTTGATTTTACGTATCATAGGTGATATTAGCGCTGACGGGGCAACATACATGGCTACTGAGTTTGTAGGGGAAGCCATATCCACTATGGAGGTGGATGAACGGTTTACCATATCGAACATGGCCATTGAAATGGGTGCAAAAGCCGGTTTAATGGAATTTGATGAAAAAGTGGAAAAATGGTTGTCTGGACGCTCAAACAAAACACCCCGGCCGGTAAGCGCCGACCCCGACGCCACGTACATTCAGGTAATTAACTATGATGTGAGTCAACTGGAACCCCAAGTTGCATGTCCGCACACCGTTGACAATGTATCTCCTTTGATTGAAGTAGAAAACCTTCCAATCCAACAGGCCTTTATCGGAACCTGTACCAACGGTCGGTTAAATGATTTGCGGGTTGCGTCAAAAATACTTGCCGGAAAAAAAATCGCCCCAGATGTGCGTTTTATTGTAGCACCCGCCTCTCGTTCAGTTTTCCTTGATGCGATGAATGAAGGGATAATACAAACACTGGTAGAATCCGGTGCTGCTGTTGTCACACCGGGTTGCGGTCCCTGCGTTGGAACCCACAACGGCGTTCCGTCAGACGGCGAGGTTGTTCTTTCTACGGCTAACAGAAACTTTAAAGGAAGAATGGGGAACTCAAAGGCGTTCATTTACCTGGCTTCCCCAGCTACTGTCGCATCATCTGCTTTAACAGGAAAGATTACGGACCCGCGTTCTTTTATTTAGCACTATTTTTGGAAAAGGAGGTTGTATGATTCATGTTACTAAAGGGAAAAGCATTTAAGTTTGGAAACGATATTAATACAGATTATATCATTTCCGGCAAATATAAATTTAAAACCCTTGATATGAATGAACTGGCTAAACACGTGATGGAGGATCTGGACCCTAATTTTTATGAAAAGATTCACGAAGGCGACATGATCGTTGCCGGCACTAATTTCGGTTGTGGTTCTTCCAGAGAGCAGGCGCCTTTGGCCATTAAATATGCAAAGATAAGCTGTGTGCTGGCATCCTCGTTTGCCCGTATTTTTTACAGAAATGCAATTAATACGGGCCTACCGGTTATCGAGTGCGATACATCAAAAATTGATGCCGAAGACCTACTGGAAGTTGACTTGCAAAAAGGCATTGTTTACAATAAAACAAAGTCAATCGAAATTCCAGTTACGCCTCTGCCCGATGTAATGATTAAAATTTTGAAAGATGGCGGGCTTATTGATCATTTCAAAAAACACGGTGATTTTAACTTTGAATAAAAGAATCGGCCATGCAATTAATGGGAATACTGTGATAGATTGGTTTCACATTTTTTAAGGAGGGATATAGATTGTTGAATCTTTTAGTGTCCTTGGGATGGGGTACTCTATCCTTTACAAAAGAAAAGGCGGAAAAGATAGTAGAAGAAATGGTTAATCGAGGAGATCTAAAGCGGGAAGAAGCTAAAAAAATGTTAAATGAACTGATTGACAGGGGAGAAAAAGAAAGAAAGGAATTTAAAGAGTATCTTGACAAAGAGTTTTATAACTGGATGCAAAAATATGAACTGGTTTCCCGTGAAGAATATGATAAGCTGGCTGAAAGAGTAAAAGACCTGGAAGAAGAACTCGATAAAAAAGACGACTAGTTAACGACTTTACAAATTAGAACCTTAAAAAGCCTGTGATTATCTCACAGGTTTTGTTCTAATGACCAAAAGGGCTCCTGGTGGTGAATTATTTGCTGTTTAGAAAATGGCAGTTAAAGCGGTTTCGTAAAATCATTAATACCTTGGCCAAGCATGGTCTAGGCCAAATCGTGCATGATCTGGGCATTGATGACATTACTAGAAACCTGCCTTTTCCACGACCTAAAAAAGAAATAAAGGATATTGAAAAGCTCTCAAAAGCAGTTAGAGTACGCCTGGTATTAGAAGAACTGGGTCCCACTTTTATTAAGTTTGGGCAGCTGTTAAGCACACGTTCAGATATCATACCCGATGACTATCTCCATGAATTAAAAAAACTCCAGGAGCAGGTGCCACCTTTTCCTTATGAACAGGTAAAACAAACCGTTGAAAGGGAACTGGGGGATGATTTGACCTATTTATTTCATTCTTTTGATTCATCGCCCCTTGCCGCCGCTTCAATTGGCCAGGTCCATAAAGCCGTGTTAGTTTCGGGAGAAGAGGTTGCAGTCAAAGTACAAAGACCGGATATTCAGAAAAATATTCATGATGACCTCTCGATATTAGAAGAGATTGCGATCCTGGTTGAAAGGTATTCTGAAATTGGCAGAATGTACAATGCCAAGGGAATTGTAGAAGAATTCAAACATATCATCAACATGGAACTAAATTACCATCATGAAGGGAGAAACGCAGAACGAATAAAACGGAATTTTACTGAAGATGATACAATCGTTATACCATCCATTTACTGGTCTCATTCTACTCAGAAAGTGCTAACCATGTCTTTCATTGAAGGCATTAAACTTAAAGATCGGGATATCCTGGAGAAAGAAGGGTTCAGCACTCGAAAAATCGTTGAACATTTGGGTCGAGTTTATATTAAACAAATCTTCATGGATGGCTCCTTCCACGGAGACCCGCATCCAGG
>SKTJ01000188.1 GCA_007122565.1 Syntrophomonadaceae bacterium
AGCATTGGTATATGGGTGCAGTGAATTCTCAAATAGCTCTTTCGCCGCAGCTATCTCCACAATCTTACCCAGGTACATGACGGCCACCCGGTCAGAAATATACTGGATGACATTTAAATCATGGGAGATAAAGAGGTAGGTTAGTTTTAACCGGTCCTTTAATTCCTTGAACAGGTTCAAAACCTGGGCTTGAATGGACACATCCAGGGCCGAAACAGGCTCATCGGCTATCACAACCTGGGGGTCCAGGGCAAGGGCCCGGGCAATGCATATGCGTTGGCGCTGCCCGCCGCTAAACTCATGGGGGTAAGCAGAAAGGTATTCCTCCCTGAGGCCCACCAGGCGCATGAGCTCCAGTGCCCTCTCCCTTCGGCTCTTTTTGTTTCCAATACCGTGAATTCTTAGAGGTTCGGTAATCAGGTTTAAAACTTTCCACTTGGGGTCCAGGCTGGCATAAGGATCCTGGTAAACCATTTGAACATTCCTGCGGTACTCTTTAAGCTCCCCTTTGTTCATCTGAAAAACACTTTTACCTTTATAGCAGACTTCTCCGGCCGTGGGAGGCTCAATCCGCAGAAGCAATCTCCTGGTGGTGGATTTGCCGCAGCCGGATTCCCCCACCAACCCCAGGGTTTCACCGGCAAAAAGATCGAAATCCACGCCATCCAAAGCCTTCAGCCAGTCATTACGGAAGAAATGCTCCAGGCTTTTAACGGGGTAGTGCTTTTTTATATTTCTCACCGACAGAAGGGTTTCAGGCATGTTGTGTCCCTCTCCTTTCACACACATAGCCAGCACCGCACATCCCGCTCCGGGAGATTAAACACCGGGGGATCCTCCTGCGAACACTTTTCTATTTTCTCTCTGCAGCGGGGGTGAAAACGGCATCCCCCCGGCAGGTGCGACAAATCGGGAACCGTGCCTTTTATTTCAGTAAGTTTGGCCCGGCCTTTTTTAACGCTGGGAATGGTCTCCATTAAACCCCGGGTGTAGGGGTGGAGGGGCTTGGAAAACAGTGCCTCCACATCGGCGTATTCCACAATTTGCCCCGCATACATGACGGCCACCTTGTGGGCCACCTGGGCCACCACACCCAGGTCATGGGTGATCATGATGACCCCCGTTTTTAACTTCTCCTGCAGTTCTCTCATGAGTACAAGAATCTGCGCCTGGATTGTCACATCCAAGGCTGTCGTGGGTTCATCTGCAATCAAAATATCGGGATTGCAGGCCAGGGCCATGGCGATCATGACTCTTTGCCGCATGCCGCCGCTCAAGCGGTGAGGGTAATCCTTCATCCTTCTGTCGGGGTTGGGGATACCCACCGCTTTCAGCATTTCAATGATCTTTTTCCTGATATCCTTGCGGCTTAGTTCCTCATGCTTCCGAAAAACTTCCCTCAGCTGATCTTCGATGGTAAAAACAGGGTTCAGAGATGTCATGGGCTCTTGAAATATCATGGATATTTTGTTGCCCCGGATACGGGTCATCTGGCGATCTGTTTTCTTTAACAAATCCTCTTCCCCCAGGAGGACTTTACCGGAAGTTTTGGCGTTATTGGCCAACAGCCCCATGATGGAAAGGCCTGTTACGCTTTTGCCGCACCCGGATTCCCCCACAATGCCCAGGGTTTGAGCCTTTTGCAGGGCGAAATCTACGCCGTCAACGGCCACCACTTTACCCCTGCCTGTTTCAAATTTTACTTTGAGGTTTTCCACCCTAAGCAAACTGCTTTCCGGCAACCGGCACCCCTCCTATACTCTAAGCTTGGCGTCCATGGCCTCTCTTAAACCGTCACCTAAAAGGTTAAAGGAAAGCACGGCCAGGAAAATCATTATGCCGGGGAAAACTGTTATCCACCACTGTCCCATCAATAAGTAATCCTTCCCTCCGCTCAACATGGCGCCCCATTCGGGCATGGATGGGTCAATGCCCACACCAAGAAACCCCAGAGCTGCCGTATACAAAATGGCATCACCCAGGAGAAGGGTCAGGTATACCACCATGGGGGTGACAATATTGGGCAGAATATGTCTGAACATAATCCAAAAGTGACTGCCTCCCATAGCCTGGGATGACTCCACATAGGGCAGCTCCTTTACAGTCAAGACAGAACCCCGGACGATCCTTGCCAGGCCGGGTATGTAGATAATGGCAATGGCCAGCATGGCCTTTTCGATACCGGTACCCAGGGAAGCGGCAATTACCAAAGCCAGGAGCAGAGGAGGAAAGGCCAAAATGATATCCACCATGCGCATGATAATCAAGTCCACGGCACCACCGAAATAACCGGAGACAATGCCCAAAAAAGTCCCCACCACTGCTGTAATAAGTATTACAGTGTAGCCAACCTGCAGAGATATTCTTGCGCCGTGCAGCAGGCGGGACAGAATATCCCTCCCCAACCCGTCCGTCCCCAGGATATTCTCTGTATTATCAGACCAAAATCCAGGGACCAACCTGGCATCCAGGTTGGTATCCAAAGGGTCATAGGGGGATAAGATAGGACCAAAGAGGGCCAGCCCCATCAACACCGCTGCCACAAAAAAGGCAAATATGGCCAGCCTGTTCTTCTTGAACTGTCTGACAAAAAGTTTAAGCTCGCTTCCCATAGGTCTCCCTCCCCTCAGTAGCGAATGCGCGGATCCAAATAAGCATAGATGATATCAACCAGGAGGTTGATTAAAATGAAAGCCAGCACAATAAACAGGACTATCCCTTGAATCATGGGATAATCTCGGTGGCCTATGCTGGTAATTAACAGCCTGCCGACCCCCGGCCAGGAGAAAACTGTTTCCGTCAAAACTGCCCCTCCCAGCAGCTGGGCAAAGGAAAGCCCCACCACGGTAACGATGGGGATCAAGGCATTTTTTAAAGCATGCTTGTAAATAACAATGTTCATGGACAGACCCTTTGCCCGGGCCGTGCGCACATAGTCTTCACTCAACACATCCAGCATACTGGAACGGGTAACCCGGACAAACAAGGCCAAAGATACGCTGGACAAAGCCACCGCCGGCATAAGCAAATGCCTCAGGGCATCCCAAAAAACCTGCATTTTTCCTGCGATAAGGGCATCTACCAGGTAGAGCCCCGTTACGGAGTTGACGCTCAGCCCCAGGGTCAGCCGTCCCGATACCGGAAGCCATCCCATCATAACGGCAAAGAAAAAGATCATCATCATGCCCAGCCAAAAGATGGGTATGGACACTCCCAGCAGTGACATGCCGATTGCCATCTGGTCCACCAGGGAATTACGGTACCTGGCAGCGGTAACACCAAAAAAAATGCCAAAAACAACGGCAATGAAAATGGCGGCAAAGGTCAACTCCAGGGTGGCGGGCAAACGGGAGAAGATTTCTGATAATACTGGTCCGTTGGTTCTGATGGATGTTCCAAAATCCCCCTGCATAGCTCCTGTAAACCATGTCCAGTACTGATAGTACAAAGGCTGGTCCAACCCCAATTTTTCCGTTAAAGCCTGGCGGGCAGCCTCCGAGGCCCTCTCCCCCAGAATAACCGTAACCGCATCCCCGGGAATGATATGTATGAGCAGGAACACAACGATACTTGCACCGATGAGGGTCGGGGCCACCATTAAAAACCTCTTAAGCAGATAACGATACAAGGCCATCTAATATTTGAGCCTCCTCCGGTAAACCCAAATACGAATGTTGACAATATTTTTTTTTGATTATACCATATTGCAAATATTTTTTCTACAATTATGAGAAAATTTTTAAAATTTTTTGTAGGGACATTTTCTGCTCTAGATTAATAATCGTACAGAGAATGCAGCAGCGGGGTTTGACCTGTAATTATTCCGGTAATCTTCTTTCTGGTTAATTTGCCCTGAATTGTCATTACTAAT
>SKTJ01000177.1 GCA_007122565.1 Syntrophomonadaceae bacterium
AGGTATCCTGCACCCCGCTGCAAATTATACCTGGGTAGTAACGTTTTACTTTTTAAACAAAATTGATTAGTGTTGTAACATAGAAAAGCAACCTTTTTTAGGTTGCTTTTTCAGTTGGTGAATTATTATCCATTAAGCACAGATATAACCATCCTGTCGCACATCATGGATATCCTTACACGAAATTAAGTATCTCTTCAACGATGGTTAGTATGTACCTATGAGCCTCTTTGACCTGTTATCAGTCGGGCGACGACATATTGCCCTTATCAGCCTCCTCCTTTATAATACTTAACGTACTTGCTCAGAAGTCAGGAGCTTAACTAACAACCAGCCCTAATTATTCTAAGAATGTCTTTGGATTATTCTGATTCTGACTCCTGTATTCTGAATGCCTAAGTAGTTAATATACCGAATCCCCCATACAGGGGGTACGGGGGAACCGCGTTCCGGGGTGAAATCGCCTTCACGGCGATAGAGCTCTCCTCGGCTCTAACCCGACAGCTAACTTCGGAGGTAAAGGAGGTTTGAAAATGTTTAGAAGGATTTTTAGTTTGATTATCTGTTTATTAATTATCGCCGGCGGTTCCACAGAAGCGGCTGCCGGAGCTGAAACAGCCGTTGCGGTTAATAGCAAGTCGTCTCCTGCAGCGGTAATGTTAAGTGGAAGTGCGCTGGATCCATTGTTGAAACCAGCAATTGACTTAAAAGAGGAAGCTAAAGCAAAAAACAGAAACACCTTACCCGCTGCTGTTATGCAGGTAACTGCAGCGCCGCAGCGCTTTTCCGCGAAAGATCTGGGCCTTTTGGCCCGCCTCGTGCAGGCGGAATCAGGTGGTGAACCGTTTAGGGGAAAGGTGGCCGTGGCCGCCTCAGTCTTGAACAGGGTTGAAAGTTCACGCTATCCGAACACTCTACCCGGTGTCATATACCAACGGGATCATGGTTATCAGTATTGCCCCGTTCGCAACGGCACCATAAACAGACCGGCCGGGGACGCTGCCCGCAGGGCCGTACAGGAAGCTTTGCACGGCAAAGATCCCACAAGTGGGGCCCTCTCTTTCTATAATCCGGCCACCGCCACCAACGGCTGGATTCGTACCCGACCAGTGCACACGCAAATTGGTAACCATATTTTTGTAGGGTGAGGTAAAACAGGAATTATAGTGGCGGCAGTTCTTCAACCAGAGCTGCCGCTTTTTCCCATTCTGCATAGAGGGATTCAACTTTCTGCCGCGCTTCCTGGAGATCTTCCATTACCACGCGCGCATCGGAAAAACAATTGTAGATTGAAGGGTCGGCTAAGCGCTCTTCCAACTGCGCAACTTTCCCTTCCTCTCCTTGGATTTCATGCTCAATGGCTTCCAAGCGTTGCTGCAAAACGCGGTGCGTACGGCGACGTGCCAGCATCTGCTGCCGTTCGGCCTTTTCCTGCTGCTGCCGCTCACGACGCGCTGTTTTTTCACCATCGTGCACAATAGTTGGATTTTTATCTAAAGTTCCCTTGCCGTGGTTCCCGGCTTTTGCTGCTGACGCTCTGCCCACAGCCGGTGATTCGGTTATGGCATCACCCTCAGCGGCAATCTTCTCTTTCGCCTTTATCTCCCGGTACTCTTTATAATCCACCTGATAGAGGCGGACCTGCCCTCCCTGCACTTCCAGAATGCTCTCGGCCGTACGGGAGACGAAATAGCGGTCATGGGATACCACAAGCAGGGTTCCCGGATAGTTTGCCAGGGTTAATTCCAACTCTTCCACGCCCTGAATATCAAGATGATTGGTTGGCTCATCCATAATCAGGAAATTGCCTGCCACCAGGCCCATCTTCGCCAGAGCAAGCCGACTGATCTCCCCACCACTCAGCGCCCCATTTTTTTTAAACACATCATCCCCCTGAAAAAGAAAACTCCCAAGGTACTGTCGTGCCTCCCGCACATCCATGCCCGAAGCATCCATGATAGATTCCAGGGGGGTACTGTTTAAATCAAGCTGGCGCTGTTCCTGATCAAAATAGGCAATCTGAACAGCCGGGCCCACTTTCACCCGTCCGGAGGTGGGAGATTCTTCTCCCGTTATAATACGCAAAAGAGTTGTTTTTCCCGCACCGTTGGGCCCCACCACAGCTACACGGTCGCCCCAGTTTATCTCCAGATTTGCTTTCGTAAAAACGGTTGTTTCCCCGTAGGACTTGGCTACATTTTCCAGGGCTAAAACCATATTGCCGCTCCGTCCGGCAAAGCCCAGCTTTATTTTTATATTACGTTTAACAGGGGAACTTTCCAGGGGTGTCATTTTCTCCAGACGTTTTTCACGGCTGCGAGCCTGTTTTTTTGTGCGCTCGTCAGCAGTGGCATTGCGAATAAACGCCTGCTCCTTTTCCATAACTGCCTGTTGCTTCTGATAGGCTTTTAATGCGGCCACTTCTTCCTCACGGCGTTTGAGTTGATAATCACTGTAGTTACCCCTGTACTTGCGACCGACACCCTTATCCAATAGTACCACACTGTTGGCCACACGATCGAGAAAATACCGGTCATGGGAGACCACGATCAGGGCACCCGGCCAAATGGATAGAGTGTTCTCCAGCCATTCCACTGCTTCACTGTCCAGGTTGTTAGTAGGCTCATCCAATAAGAGGAGTTCCGGCTCCTGTAACAACAGCGAGGCCAGTTGGGCCCGCGTCTTCTCTCCGCCACTGAAGCTGCTGAGGGAGCGTTCCAGTTCCGCCTCGCCAAAGCCCATTCCCCGGGCCACCGCCCGCAGGCGATGCTCCATGTTGTAACCATCACGCTCTTCAAAGAGGTGGGAAAGATGTCCGTACCGTTCCATGAGCGCACCAAGACGAGGAGAATCATCCCCCTGGCCTTGCCGGGCCGCCGCAGCCATTTCCTTTTCCAGGTCAGCAATCTCCCCTTGCATTGTACAGAGCTCTCCCATTGACTGCTCCAGATAGTTATGCAGAATGGCATCATTGGAAAATTCCGGCTTCTGGCTCAGATATCCCACTTTTACTTCTTTGGCAAGGTGGAACTGCCCCCCATCAGCCGTTTCTTCGCCGGTAATAATTTTCAGCAGGGTACTTTTCCCCGCCCCATTGCTCCCTACCAGCCCAACCCGCTCACCGCGGTTTACTTGAAAAGCTATCCCGCGCAACACCGCGTGTTCGCCGTATGCTTTTTCAATGTTGTGTAATTGCAATGTAATCATTAAGTGCCCACCTTGTATCAGAATTCAGGAGTCAGGAGTCAGAATAACCCAAGACTAGCTCCATCGGTTTTCGTATTTTTGCAGGCACACTACACTCCGCCGCCATCATTTTCAACCTCGCCCCTAACAACGGAGAGGAAGGAGAGATTAGTGAGGATAGTAAATGTTCCGGTGGCATGCCCCACCAACCGTTCATTTTCATCGTAGAGAAACATTTCCACGATGTTCTGGCGCTTGCCGCTTTTGAGCAGTTTTCCCACTGCGCGCAGCGCGTTCCCTTTTGCCGGCTCAAGCAGATGCATACTCATCTCCGACGTGGCCACCCAGCATTCTATATCGTGTGCCATCGCTGCCGTAAACCAACCCGCCGTGTCCATTAGCGTGGCATACACACCCCCATGTATTCCTCCCAGACTATGGTCCAAATCCCGATTATAGGGAAGTTCAACAACTGCACTATAGTCATGGTTAAAAGAAAGTTTCATATCAAATAATCGGGCAATGGGAGTGATTTCATGAAAGTTACGCATATATTCATCCACGCGATTCTGCCTGTCCAAGAGCGGTCCCTCCTAATTAAACTTATTACTATTGATTATTTCTGTTTGTTTCCTGTAGGACCAGGTCGTTGTATCTTG
>SKTJ01000079.1 GCA_007122565.1 Syntrophomonadaceae bacterium
ATTCATAACGGGCTGGGCCAGTCCAGTGCCAATACGGGTAGTGCCAATGCCTACGTGAATTATGTTACTGATGCTACCGCTGGATTCTTCAGTGTGGAAGGCACTTTTGTAATCCAGTCGGCTGTAACCGGCAAGGAAGGGCAAATCACTTTTATTGGGAATGAAGGGATCCTTAACGCCCTCAGTTTGACAACGATTCAGGATTCCAAGGAGAATCAGTTTAGCATTAACGTAAGTGATGCCCACACCGGTGATGCAGTGGCCACAAACGTGAGCGTCTCCGGCAACCTGCTGGTTGGAGTGGTTCACCCTAACGTGGATGTTAAGTTCAACCCCATGGTTGGTATGACAGTGGGCCTGGATACCGGTGCGTTCACCTGGACCGGCGGCGCATCCTCAGATATTTTCGTCCATCTGGCCGACAACTCCATGGTTTTCCAGATCGGCGCCAACCCGTTGCAGGACGTGGGAGCAGCCATCGGGGATATGCGTGCAGATGCCCTTGGTGTGGATAATATCATTGTCACCAACCGTGAAGCGGCCAACCGGGCCATCAGCCAGGTTGACCGTGCCATTGAGCGCGTCTCTGCTGAGCGTTCCAAGCTCGGTGCAGTACAGAACAGGTTGGAGCACACCATCGCCAACCTGCAGGTTGCTTCCGAGAACCTGACCGCTGCCGAGTCCCGTATCCGCGACCTGGATATGGCGGCTGAGATGATGAACTTCACCAAGAACCAGATCATGATGCAGGCCGGAACAGCCATGCTGGCCCAGGCCAACATGAAGCCCCAGACCATCCTGCAACTGCTGGGATAAGCAGTTAAAGGCTTGAAGTTAAATTAAGCATAAACAGGGAAAAGGGCCGGCTTTTCAAAAGGCCGGTCCTTTTCTTAAAACTAACAAATGTAACCGGATATATGGGAAGAGCAGGAGGTGATCCCCGGTGATCAGCAGTATAGCTTCCCTTGCCTCCGCCATGCAGCAGGAAAAGGTGCAGGCAGAAGCTGGCGCCCGCGTGGCCAGGATGGGCCTGGACACAGCCAAAGCCCAGGGCGACGCCCTGGTGCGGATGATCGAAATGCAAAAGGAGATCTATGCCCACCTGGGAAGCAGTGTGAACACGTGGGTGTAAAAGATAATGAAGAAGAATGTTTTCAAAGCCCTCATTGCCGGAGGGTTTTGTTTTTCCCGGAAATGCGACAGGGGACGGTTCTCGCTGTCGCATTTCTTCGGAGCTCTTCATTTTTCCAGGAGAAATGCCGACAATTATTGTAGGTGCTTTTGATTGGGGATGATATGGGAGCAAGTTTGTTTTAATGATGAGCATAAGGGGTGTTTAAATGTGAAGATTATTTTGGACGGAGTGGAAATGACCTATGACAAAGATGTGGAACAAAAAATTGACGCTTCCATGAAACAGGAAAACCGGGTGATCCGTTCCCTTACGGTGAATGACATCGACATGCTAAATGCGTCCCTTTCAGAAGTATTGGCGGAGCCGGCGGAGGGGAAAGTGGTGAAAATTGAAACATGCCCGGCAGAGGAGCTTTTGTGGGAGGCCATGCGTGATGCGCGGCAGTATATTCCGAAACTGCAGGAAGGGTTGCCCCTAATCCGGGTACGGCTGCTGGAGGGCAGTGTAAATGCGGTTTATAACATGGTAGATGCAGCGCTGGAAGGCCTGGAGTGGCTGGGGTTGACCTTTCAGGCATTTATGAGCCAGGGGGAATCGCCCCAGTTGGAGGAGATATTTACCCGGGAGTATGGCCGCTTCAGCAGTATCCTTAAAGAATTGGAGATCGCGCTGCGCGCAAACAGGTTAGAGGCGGCCTGCGAGATCTTTGAGCAGCAGGTGGCCCCGTTCCTGGACAAACTCCTTTCCCTGGCTGATGAAATAATGGAGGAAGCTCCTGCCAAAGAAAAAAAGTAAGGGAATGAATGGTTTATTATTACAAAAAATTGCCGATATGCTAGTTAAGAATAGTATTTTTTGCATGAGGTTTTACGGAGGTAATACCTGGACGGATCCGCTATTTTGGCGAAAGGAGGTTGAGATGGCGTGAAAGTAGACGGTGTTGATCCGATTCAGTTAAACAAGGTTACGGAATTTACCCAGAAAGCAGTCGTTCAGGAGGGCCAGCGTCAAGATCCGAAGCGGGAGCAGCAGGAACGGGTGCTGGGGCGGGAGCAGCAGGTCGTTGAGTGGGACGGCAGCAATATTGAGGAATTGGATGGGGCGATCCAGCAGATGAACCAGGCTGCGGAAGCCTTAAATGTGGAACTGCGTTTTAGCATCCACGAGGGGACGGAGCGGATCATGGTTCAGGTAGTGGATAAGCAGAGCCAGAAGGTCATCCGGGAGATGCCACCGGAGCGGGTGCTTAACATGGTGGCACAGATTCAAAATATGATCGGCTTTTTTGTGGATTCCCGCCGTTAATGCTTTCTTGAGGAGTGCTAGTATATGTCACGTATCACTTTTGGTGGACTTGCGTCTGGGCTGGATACAAATGCCCTGATCGACCAACTGGTCCAATTGGAACGTGCGCCTATTATACGTAAGGAAAAACGCATCGAGGAGCTGGGCAAGGTGAGGGATGCCTGGCGCGATATTAATATGCGTCTTATGCATCTGCGGGAAAGTCTGCAGGGATTATTGAAAAAAGATAACTTTCGCTCCATGCAGGCCAAGTCCACCGATGATTCCTTTGTTTCAGCAAAAGCGGGAAGCGAGGCAGCTCCGGCCACTTATGAAGTGCAGGTAAGCGAAGTGGCCACTCATCATACCGTGGCCATGCAAAGCGATCTCCAAACCATGCTGGACAAGGGTGTGGGCGAAGCCCTGGGCCTGTCAGGAACTTTCACTTTGAAAAACCTGACGGCAGACGGCGGCGAGGATGTGGAGATCGTAGTTAAGGCCACCGATTCGCTGATGGCTGTTAAAAAAAAGATCAATGATGCCGACGCCGGAGTTACTGCCTCTGTCTTCGCCGGACACCTGATGCTGAAAAGTGATATGTCCGGCACTGCAAATGAGATTGTTCTTTCTCATAAGGCCGATTCGGGGGACGATGTTTTGGACATCCTGGGCATTTATAATACTGATGAATCAACCTTCCATAACGAAACTGTAGCGGTGCAGGATGCCCGCTTCAGCGTTAATGGGATCAATTTTGTCCGCTCCAGCAATGCGGTGGATGACCTGGTTGATCATGTGACTTTTAATATTAACGGGGAAACGACTGCCCCCGTTTTTGTGCAGGTGGGGGCTGATATTGAACGGGCTGTTGAGGCCATGACCGCTTTTGTGGAGCAGTACAATTCGGTTAACGATTTTGTCCGGGAAAAGCTGGAGCGTCCCGACTCCGAAACTAAAGGGTCGACCCGCGGCCTGCTCCAGGGCGATACCACCCTGATGAAGATCGAGCGGTCTTTACGCACCATGATCAATTCGCCTGTATCCAATTCCCGCTATCAGGATGAAGAGGGTAACTGGCAACAGAAGAAATTTCATTCCCTATCCAGCCTGGGAGTGATGACCGTTGATAAAGAGGGATACCTGCAATTAAACGAGAACATGCTGGCGACAGCGCTGCAGGAGGATCCGGAAAGCGTGTTTTCTGTTATGCAGTATGAACTTAAAGATGAAAACGGGTTTGGGACAGGTCAGTTCAGCGGGGTGGCCATGGAACTGGACAACTATCTGAAAAGGCTGCTGGTCACAGATCAGGACAGCCAGGGCAGGCCCCTGCGGCCTATTGCAGCGCAGCGGGAGGCAGCGACGCAGCAGCGTATCGAAGATCTTTATCGCCGTATCGAAGTACGGGAGGTGCGCCTCTTGCGCTACGAGGAGCGGCTGGTGCGACAGTTTACCGCTATGGAGCGTTATATTTCCACCATGCAGTCGCAAAGCCAGGAACTGGACAATATGATCGGGCAATTGGCGGGCTTTGGCGGCAACCAGAAAAAGTGACATTAATCCGTATTAAAAATATGCAGAACAACGCGTTAGCTGCTGCAAGTGAGGCAGTGCCGCGGTTTGGAAAGGAGTGTTATCCCATTGGGGGTTAACCCGTATGCTCTGTACCAGAGAACGCAGGTGGAAACAGCGGATCAGGGAAAGCTCCTGCTTATGCTCTATGAAGGAGCGTTGCGCTTTTTAGGGCAGGCACGCATTGCCCTGCAGGAGAATAATGGAGAAGAAGCGAACAACAGCCTGGTACGTGCACAGGAGATCATTGCCGAATTGATGGCCTCCCTCGATCTTGAGGCCGGCGATGTGGCTGTCTCTCTTTTCCGACTTTACGAATATATGCACTATCAAATGGTACAGGCCAATATTAAGAAAGAAGCCCCATTACTGGATCAGGTTGAGGCTATGCTGATCGAATTGAAAGAGGCTTGGAGCAATGCCCTGGGGGGAGGCAATGTGCCCCTTGAAAAACGGGAAGGGGAAACATCCGTAGGACCAACCCCTGCTTCGGATGGGGATCTTCAGTGGAAAGAAGAAAAGAGTGGCGCTTTTTCCGGCTACAGGCCGGGATTGCGGGAGCAGGAAGTGCTGAAAAAAGGATACAAGCGGGTGAATATTAGTGGTTGAGGCAAATCTGCAAGTACTTGAGTCGCTGCTGGTGCGGGAAGAGGAAATTCTGCAGCAGTTGCCCGCATTGCACTCCGGTACTGAATTGGACAGGCTGCTGGATGAACTTTCGGGGAGCCTGCAGCGATTCCAGTGCTTACTGGTGCAGCTCCGGGAGGCGGATCCTGGCAGCGCGGACAAATCTAGCCTGGGGCGCTTGCAAAGGCTGAAACAGAAGCGGGAACGGAATGTTGCCTCTTTGCAGGAAATACTCCAGTCTGACGGCGAAAAAATGGCTGCCCTCCAGGCTGAAAAAAAAACCCTTAATCTATACCGTCCCGCAAGGCCAAAAGAGCCCCGCCTGCTGGACGATGAAAGATAGTCTAAGCTCGAATGCCGGAAGTAAAAGTCGATTTCACGGATGAAATGATACACAAGCCGGATGCTTGTCGCCCCGGCTTTTTATTTTTTTTAATTATTCCGCAAAATGTGCAGGAATTGGTTTTAATTTAGCGAAAGTTATCTTAACATTGTACTCCAAGAAGAGGAAGATCAGGGGAAGAAAGGAAAAGGAGGGCTAGTCATGCTCTGGAATGAACCGGTGATGCAGGGTCTGACCCGGGGCCTCGATGTGGCGGCTTTGCGCCAGAAGGTTACTGCCAACAACATTGCCAATTTGAATACACCGGGATTCAAACGGTCTTATGTGCTTTTTGGTGAAGAAATGGATAAGGCCCGCGCTAAACTGCCCCTTGCCCGGACAAACACCCGCCACTACGTGGGCCGTCCCGGGGAGACGGACCCCCGGGTGCAAACGGAAAGCCATACCTCGCGGCGCAGCGATGGGAACAACGTGGATCTGGACCAGGAAATGTTGGATATGGTGACCAACCAGTTGCGTTACAATGCCCTTATTCAGACCACAGGCGGCCGCCTCGCGGCGTGGCGTTATGTTATTAACGAAGGGAGGGCTTAAAGATGGAGCTTTTTCGTTCATTCCACATTAGTGGCTCGGCACTTACTGCAGAAAAGTTGCGTGTTGATACGGTGGCAAGCAACCTGGCCAATATGCAAACAACCCGCACGGCAGCAGGGGGCCCGTACCAACGCAAGACTGTAATCTTTGCCGAAAGGCTGGCGCAGGTACGCAGTATGCCACCGGCGTATCGTGGGTACGGCGTGCGTGTTGCTAATGTGGTGGATGATCCCAACCCGCCGCGCCTGGAATTTGATCCCGAACATCCCGATGCGAACGAGGAGGGTTTTGTGGCCTACCCGAATATTGATATGGCTAAAGAAATGACCGATTTGATCACCGCATCCCGTTCCTACGAAGCCAACACCACGGCGGTCAATACTGCCAAGAGTATCTATCTCAAGGCGCTGGAGATCGGGCGCGGGTAAAATGCAAAAAACAAGTTGGAAAGGTTGGAAAGTTGGATAGGAAAAGATAAATCGGAAAAGCCGAACATTCCAGCCATTTTCATTGTCTGATGGTGCCGGCACTGCAGGTGTTGGCATGGGGGTCTAACTGTTTTTAAGGGGGGATGAACATGCAGGTTAATCCTTTTGTGGCACCGCTTCCTGCCCCACTGCAGAAGGGTGGGGAAAAAGAGAGTGGCATCAGCAGTGGTTTTAATTTTGCGGATCTTTTAACAGATGCTCTTGCTAAAGCCAACCGCGAGCAGGTGAATGCTGCGGAGGCGGCAGAAGGACTGGTCTCGGGAAACATTGAGGACCTGCACCAGTTGATGCTTGTGACGGAGCAGGCAAAGCTTTCTTTGCATTTAACCGTGCAGGTAACGAACAAACTGATTGATGCTTACCGTGAAATATCCCGTATGCAGATCTAACCTTTTTATGAGTAACAACTCAGCACTCTTGAAAATAGCATCAAGGGGTTCAGGATTACCTGTGAGTAACCGTT
The DNA here is from genome assembly GCA_007122565.1 of Syntrophomonadaceae bacterium. Classification (GTDB taxonomy): domain Bacteria; phylum Bacillota; class Dethiobacteria; order DTU022; family UBA8154; genus UBA8154. The sequence goes on from SKTJ01000079.1 coordinate 6,507, forward strand.
CAGGCTCGATTAAAAGGCTTTGCCGGACCGGGGTTTCCACATGCTACGTGTTTGAGCGCAGCGAGTTTAGCATGTGTGCCGGGTCGGCAAAGGCAACCACTGTATCATTAACTTGAGACTGCGGTTTCGAACAGGTATCCTGAACCCTGCTGCAAATTATATCTGATTAGTAATTTTTATGAGGTGCTATTGATGGCAGAGGATAAAGGTATATCTCTAGATGGTTTGCAGGAGCGCTGGCAGGGGATCGGACGGACCCGTCAGCTTGTTGTGATTATAATCACTGCTGCCCTTTTTGTCTCTATGCTGTTGATCCTGTTCACGCCGCAAAGAACAGAATATGTAACGCTCTACCGCAACCTTGATCCGGCCCAGGCGTCTCCCCTTGTCCAGTACCTGCGGGAGCGGGGGGTGGCCTATCGTCTGGAGGATTTCGGCACAACGATTCAAGTGTCGGCGGATCATGTGGATGAATTGCGTATTGAGATGGCCGGTCAGGATATGCCTTTTGCACAGGGGTTGGGTTTTGAACTTTTTGATGAGGATCAGCTGGGGATCACCGATTTCGAGCGGCAGGTTAAGCTGCAGCGCGCTCTGCAGGAGGAATTGCGGCGTACCATTACTTCACTTGATGCTATTACGCAGGCCCGGGTGCATCTGGCCATTCCGGAGCCCCGTGTTTTTCTCAGTGAACGGGGCAGCCCCTCGGCAGCCATAACTTTGACACTCAATGCCTTTGTGCCCATCAGGGAAGAGCAGGTAAGGGGCATTGTTTACCTTGTGGCCTCCAGCGTGGAGGGCCTGAAAGCGGAGAATATAGTGATTATCGATACCCAGGGCAACGTGCTCCATGATGCTCTCAGCAGCACGGATCCGGTGATGGCCATGGCTGACTCAACATTAAAACAATTGGAGATCAAACGGGCCTTTGAGATGGAGTTGGAACGGCGTGTTCAGCGTATGCTGGAACAGGTTTTTGGACCGGGTAAAGCCCTGGCCCTGATCACCGCTGAGATGGACTTTGATGCCCGGGAAACAACGATTATTACCTATGACGAACAGGGAGTGCCCCGCAGCACCCAGGTGATCGAGGAAGAGTTTGAAGGAACGGGACCGGTAATGGGTGAAGTGGGAGAGGCAAATTATCCCGGGTATGTAGGTGCGACCCCCGGCGGCGACAGCAGGTATGAACGGAGTGAAGAGATTATCAATTACGAAATCAGCGAGAGCAGCGAGCGGGTGATTGCAGCTCCCGGGAAGTTGCTCAATTTACATACTTCCGTGGTGGTGGATACGGGAGAAAACCGGGTCACTGCGGAGGAGATAGAACAGGTAAGCCTCCTGATTACCTCCGCTATTGGTTATGATGCCCAGCGTGGAGACCAGATCAGCGTGCAGGGAATGAGCTTTGATACCACATATGCGGATGAGATGAAGGCTACTCTGGCCGATCTGGATGCCAGGCAGCGTCAGGAGGAGATGTTCCAGCTTGCTGTACTCGGTGCTGCCGCCTTATTTGCCTTGATCGTTATTATTGTAGTTTTGCGGCGCCGGCGTCGTATGCGGGAGCAGTTGCTTGTCCCCGCGGCCGCCGGTGCAAGTTTGGATGAGCTGCTGGCGTCCGGTTTGGCGGCAGAGGATAGTTCCATTTCGGATATTCCCCCGGGGGAAACACCGCTGGGCCGTGCCCGCAAACTTGTGGAGGAAAACCCCGACATTGCCATATCAGTATTTCGTACCTGGATTATTGAAGAGTAGAATCTTAGACTAATTCAAAGGAGGCTTTTACTTGCCCAAGGAAGAAAAGATTTCCGGCAAGCGAAAAGTAGCAGTTATGCTCCTTGCCATGGGGCCGGAGTTGGCTTCCCGTATTTTAAAGCAATTATCAGAGCAGGAAATCGAAACTGTGACAATGGAGATAGCCAACCTGAGCCGTGTTCCCCAGGATCTGCGTGATGAAATCGCGGAAGAGTTCATGCTGATCGGCCAGGCCCAACGGTTTATGCTGGAAGGCGGGGTCGATTATGCCAAGGAAATTCTGGAGAAAACGCTGGGACAGCATAAAGCAATAGAGATCATGAAGCGATTGAAAGAACAGGTTAAGGTCAAACCCTTTACCTTTGTGCGCCATGCTGACCCCAAACAATTGGTAAACCTGATCAGCCAGGAACATCCCCAGACGATTGCTCTGATCCTTTCTTACCTGGATCCGGATCAGTCGGCTACGATCCTCGCTGAATTGCCTGCCGAAATGCGGGCCGATATTGCCCGCCGCATTGCCCTTATGGATCGGACCTCACCGGAGATTCTTAAACAGGTGGAGAGTGTGTTGCGCGACAAGCTTTCCACCCTCTTCCAGCAGGACTTTACCCAGGCCGGCGGCGTGGATACGGTGGTGGATATTCTTAACAGTGCGGACCGGGGTACGGAAAAGCTCATCCTGGAAGATTTGGAAAAAGAGGATGCGGAGTTGGCCGATGAAATCCGGCAGCGTATGTTTATCTTTGAAGATGTTATTACGCTGGACGACTCTTCCATTCAGCGTGTGGTACGTGAGGTGGACAGCAAGGATCTGGCCAAGGCTTTAAAGGGTGCGAGTGAAGAGGTAAAAGAGCGTGTTTACCGCAACATCTCCAAGCGGGCCGCAGAGATGCTCAAAGAGGACCTGGAATTCATGGGACCGGTGCGCCTGCGCGAGGTGGAAGAAGCGCAGCAGCGTATCGTGGGAATAATCAGGCGTCTGGACGAGGCCGGCGAAATTATTATTTCCAGAGGTGGGGAAGATGCCATTATCGCCTAGAATCCTGCGTGGCCTCAATGTAAAAGGATGGAAAGTCTATGAGCCCCGGGTCCGGGAAGAAGAAGGGCCCGGGGATGATCTTGCAGATAATGAGATTGTGGAGGAGCAATTGCCTCCGCCACCGACCCGTGAGGAAATGGAAATGGAGCGGGCGGAAATCCTGGCGACGGCACGCCAAGCGGGGGAGCAACTGCGCCGGGAAGCGCTGGCGAAAGCGGATAAGGAAGCAACTGCATTGCGAAAAAAAGCAGAGCAGGAAGGTTACCAGGAGGGTTTTAGCCGCGGCGAACAAGAGGCGGCAAAACTAATAGAAGAGGCAGTGCAAACCCTGGAGGCTGCAAAAGAGGAGTACCGGGCCCTGCTTGACGGGGCGCAGGGGGAGATGCTGCGCATTGCTGTCAGTATGGCGGAAAAGCTATTAAACGTAAAACTGGAGCTAAACGAAGTTGCTATCCTGGCTATGGTCAACCGCTGCCTGGAAACCCTTCCCGGTGGGAGTGAGGTGGTTTTGCGCGTTAGTCCCCCGGATGAGCCGTTGTGCCAGCGTAAGGCACAAGACCTGCAAGCCCTGCTGCGTAAAGATGTCTCTCTGCAGATCGTTGCAGACGAAACGATCCCGGACGGGAGTTGTTCTGTGGAATCTGAAGAGTCAGAGGTTATTTTCCACCTGCAAAAAGAATTGGAGATCCTTACCAACAAGCTCCTCAGGATGGCGGTTAAATAGTGAGATAGTTAGATATAAGATAGGGGATAGGTTTCCATGCCCTATAAGGTGCAAGACTGAACATATTTAGGGTTTATCTTTGCCTGTCTACTATCAAACTACCAGCTGTCTAACTGGTTTTTCTAGACTGGAGGATTTATGTCAACCAGGGTGATTGATTTTGAACGTTATTTCCGGGAGATCTGGGCGCACACGCCCCTGAGCGTTAAAGGTAAGGTCACTCAGGTGATCGGCCTGGTGATGGAGGTAAGCGGCCTACGTCCCTTTGTTGGGGAATTCTGTCTCGTGGAAGTGGAGGAAGGCAAAGAACCGGTCGCTGCCGAAGTGGTGGGCTTCCGTCAGGGTAAGTCCCTGCTTATGCCCCTGGGCAACCTGCGGGGTATTGGGCCGGGCTGTCGCGTTATGGCTACGGGAAAGCCTTTTAATATTAATCTGGCGCCTGACCTTGTGGGCAAGGTCCTGGACGGGCTGGGCAGGCCGATTTTTGGTGGTGAATTGGAGACATCGGTGGTGGAATACGCCGTGGATAACCAACCGCCCAACCCCCTGGAACGTCGCTCCATAGACGAGGTAATGGTGACGGGAGTGCGGGCAATAGACAGCCTGTTAACCTGCGGCCAGGGCCAGCGTATCGGTATTTTTTCCGGCAGCGGCGTGGGAAAAAGCACGCTCCTCGGCATGATTGCCCGCTTCAGCGAGGCTGAGGTAAATGTGATCGGCCTTGTGGGGGAGCGGGGGCGGGAGGTCATGGATTTTATCAACAAAGACCTCGGTCCGGAGGGGTTGAAACGTTCTGTAGTCATCGTATCCACGTCGGACCGGCCAGCCCTGGAGCGGGTGAAGGCGGCGCAAGTGGCCACAGCAGTGGCGGAGTATTACCGCGACCAGGGGCGCCGCGTTATCCTGATGATGGATTCGGTAACCCGTTATGCCATGGCACTGCGCGAGATCGGCCTCGCCATCGGCGAGCCGCCGGCCACCAAGGGCTACACCCCGTCGGTGTTTGCTGCCCTGCCCCGCCTGCTGGAGCGATCCGGTACCTCCAGCGCCGGTTCGATTACGGGTTTTTATTCAGTCCTTGTTGACGGGGATGATTTTAATGAACCAATCTCCGACGCGGTTCGGGGCATCCTGGACGGTCATATCATCCTGGCCCGTAATCTGGCAGCCCGTAATCACTATCCCGCCATTGATGTGCTGGGGAGCACGAGCAGGCTGATGCCTTATATCGTACCGACGGAGCACCGGGAGCAGGCAGCCCGTGCCATCGAACTATTGGCCACGTATCGTGACAATGAGGATCTGATCAATATTGGGGCTTATGTAAAAGGATCCAACCCCCGTGTGGACAAGGCTATTAAATATCGGGATTCTATTGAACGTTTTTTATGTCAGGATATGACCGAATCTGTCACCTGGCAGCAGAGTATGGAAGCTTTTGCCGGTCTTTTCAACTTACCCGGAAAAAAATAATTATTTCCATCCTTCTTTAAAAAGTCAATTATATAGCGAAAATAATAATAGAGAAGGAGTAATCCCTTATTATGGCTTTTAAGTTCAGGCTGCAAAAATTGTTACAATACCGGGAAAATCAAAAAAAGATGGAACAGGAAGAGTTGGCCTGCCGCCAGCGGGAGGTGCTGTCCGCGCAACAGGAGTTAACGCGGTTGCAGCTTGAAGAACAGCGCCTGCTTGAGCACCACCGTACGCATCAGGGGGGGGAGCTTAATATCCCTGGCCTCATTGCTATGGAAAATTATGGATGTTATTTGCAGAGATGCCAGCGCGAGCACATGGAGGGTTTACAAAAAGCCGAGGATAAACTGGAGCAACAGCGCAGTGTGGTGATGGAATCATGGCGTTCCTGTCGCGTCTTGTCATTACTGCGGGAGAAAAAACAGCACGATTACCGGGAGGCGGAAAAAATAAGTGAGCAGCGCCTCAACGATGAACAGGGAATCAATTGTTATATGAGTATGCGGCAGAAGCAATAAAATTCGCAAGCACAAGGGTCGGTATTTGTTTTTTATTCTGACTCCTGATACTGAATTCTTTCTCCTGACTCCTGACTCCTGGTTCCTGGATTCTCGCCCAGCTTTTACGGAAAGGAGGTGAAAAGAGATGAAAACAGAAGCAATCGGCAATGGGGTTTCCCTGGTGCATGACAGTGGGGTAGTGAGCCAGAAATCTGCGGTGGACGGCGATTCCTTTTCCATGATGCTGCAGGCTATTTTCGCTGCGCGGACACAAATTAATCAGGCACCGGACAGCGGTTTTCATAATAACCCTGTGGCGGTGTCGGGAGAGAGAGAATCCATCGATGAAAAAGAAGGGGAGTCATTACAAAAATGGCTTGCCTTTGCCGCTTTTGACGGCCGTTTTGTTGAAAATATGGAGCTACCCGTAGCCGGTCAGGAACTAACTGCTGCAGAGCCAAAAGCAGCGGCAGCTTTTGCTTTGCTCCTGCAGCAGTGGGACGAATTGCCGCCAAACGGTCAGGAACTGGTCCACCTGCTCCTAGCAGGCATACTGGAAGGTGGTGCGTCCTCACAAGGGGAGCAGAATACACCCGGCTGGCTCGCTGAGTTGGAGATGCTTGCCGGTGCAGCTACAGCCAAAACTGAACCGGATTTGCTGATGCAGGCGGGTGCTAATATTACTGCCGTCCTGTCCGGCGAAGCAGAGGCTCTCAGGAAGTTCGGAGATGAGGCGACTGCAGCGAAATTACCACAATCTCCGCAAGGACAGCAGTTGCCGGAACAGTTACCACAGCATTTGCTGGAGCGGATTACTGCGCTGGCCCGTCCCATGGAAGAGATGCCCGTCCTGGAAAAGCAACTCGGTTCCGCAGTGGCACCCCCCATCTCAGAAAAGGGTCTGAGCCCCCAGGCTACAACTCTCGTGGCGTCTTATCTGCAGGAAGGGAAGCCCCTTATTGAGTTGCCTGCGTCGCTCTTATCTGCGTTGCGCGGGCATCAGGAGGAAATGGAGTTATCCGTGAAAGGCGAAGGTGGAGAGAAAGCCCGTCCTTTTGAGGCGCTGCTCAGCCGTGTGGAGAAGTTTCTAAGCAGCCTGCTCAGCGGCGGCCGTGGAGAAACAGGCAGTGAGACGCGGCAGTTTGGCGCCCTTGCCGCGGAACAGCAATTAAAAGATTCCCTTGCCGTATTGGGAGAAAATGATAGCGCCAGAATGAATGCTGCTTTTGGTGGCCGTGCTGAAATGGCTGCCGGCACCCGCAGTTTTGCCTCCACAACCCCTGCTTTCCATCCCAACGAAGTGATGGCCCAGGTCATGGAGCGTCTTGCCATGCTGGCACGTCCGGGGGCACAGGAATTACGCATGCAGTTGCACCCGGAACATTTGGGTAACATGGTGGTTAAGCTGCGCAATGTGCGGGGTGTACTTTCTGCGGAGATTCTCACCCAGCATGTAGCCGTGAAAGAACTACTTGAGGGGCAGTTGGATACCTTGCGCCAGCGTTTTCAGGACATGAATATACAGGTTGAGGAGTTTCGTGTCCTTGTGGGGGATGAAGATCAGGAAAAGCGTGGTGAAACCGGGGGTTCGGACAAAAACCCGGATATCCATGCCGCTGCCGGTTTGAAGCAGAATAATGATCTGCAGCATCCCGCCGTTGCGCTGGAAATACCAAGGGATATGGAACAGCATCGAGTGGACTATCTGGCCTGATTGAGACAGTCAAAATTCAAATGTTAAGACTCGAAAGATAAAAGCTTTTGACAATTAACTTGGGTTTTTGACTGGAAAGGAAGGTGTTCGTCATGCCGATTGATGGAATAACCGGGGGCTCTGGTGGAACTTTTAAGAGCAATGAAACCAAGGTAGAAAATCAGGCTATGGATATGGGGACGGAAACGTTTCTTAAGTTGCTCGTTACGCAGATGAAATATCAGGACCCTTTCAGCGGGGGGCAGGATATGGGAGATTTCATGAGCCAGATAGCCCAGTTTACCATGCTGGAGCGCATTATCAAGCTGCAACAGACAGTGGAGGATTATGCAACCCAGCAGGCGCCGGTGCAGGCCCTGAATCTTCTTAACCGTACAGTGGAGGTGATGGACGAATACGGTCAGCTCCATCAAGGTGAGGTAACGGCGGTCCGTTTCGCAGACGGAAAGCCGCTGCTCAGGGTAAACGGACAGGAATACTCCATGCAAGCGGTGCAGCGAGTTGAGGGCAGTGTCAGTAAAGGAGATAGCGCTAGTAACGGTGATGATGTCTAGCAGTAAAAGGGTGGTGATATGATGATGTCTGATGGCGGGATTGGCAGGCTACCGGGTTCCGGTTTGGGAGAAGTGGTACCGTCGGGCAGGCCCTCCCGGACCCAGACAGACAGGGGGAAAGGAGCGGGGCCTTCCGGAAACGATTTTGCCACGGTCCTGGGGCAGCAGCGTGCCCGGACGCGGGAGATTAACTTTTCTGCCCATGCACGGCAGAGACTTCACGACAGGAGCATTGAACTGGGACCTGAAGACGTGGGAAAGCTGGCCCGGGCCGTCGATAAGGCGGAGCAGAAAGGATGTCGCGCTTCCCTGTTGCTTTATGGGGATATGGCTTTTGTGGCTGGAGTGGATAACCGCACAATCATCACGGCGCTGGATGGCCGGAACATGAAGGAGCATGTTTTTACCAATATTGACAGTGCATTGATTGTGGAATAAGTATTTTAAGGTTTTTAAAAGGGCTGGACCTCCCCGCGAGGAAGCCCGGGGCTGTGGAACGAGCGAAGCAGCCCGCACCGATGCCGGGACCACCCGAAGGCCGGTTATTGGAATTTAATGCGGTGAGATGGAGCTAAAAGGAGGTCATTAATAAGATGATTAGATCATTGTCAGCAGCAGTTTCCGGCTTGCGCAATCATCAGAACAAGCTGGACGTGGTCGGTAACAATATTGCCAACGTGAATACGGTGGGCTACAAGTACAACACGGCTCTTTTTCAGGATATCTTCAGTCAGACAGTGCGGGGGGCAACGGCTCCCCAACCCGGTCAGGGTGGGATTAACCCCGTGCAGGTTGGACTCGGGATGGGTCTTTCCGCCTCCACGGCCATTCATACCCAGGGAGCACTGACGAGCACCGGACGGGAATCGGACCTGGCCATTGAGGGCCGGGGCTTTTTTGTGGTGAGTGATGGTGCACAAAACTTCTATACCCGTGACGGTTCTTTTGTGCGGGACTCCTCCGGTGTGCTTGTTAATGCCAACGGGATGATTCTCATGGGCTGGGTACCGATTATTAACGAGGATGGGGAAGAGATTATCGATACATCCCAACCTCTGAGCAGCATCAATATTCCCCTTGGTGAAGACACCATTGCCAATGCCACCTCTATGATGGACTTTGCGGGTAACCTGAACGCCGCTTTGGGCCGGCCGTCTAATTTGTCCGTGGACAATAGCTCGGGTATTAACAAGGTAATCGCCAGCGGCCTGCAGTATGGGGATTATCAGGTGACTACAGGAACCGCAGTAGCCGATACTTATGAAGTGAAAATCCTGCAGGAGTATGTGCAAAATGAAGATGTGGCTAGCTGGTTAGAGAACCCTGATGTAACACCGACCAATATTAATGCTTCAATGCTAATGGAAGTTGTAGCCAAGGATGGAGATGTTATCACATTCCGTCTCACATCTCACCAATATGACAAAGACGGCTCTTATCTAAAACCCCAGCCGCTTACTTTTTCAGTGGATACGGGGACTGAGGATGGAACTGGTGACCGGGTAATCGGTGGCCTTACTTTCAGCACCGGTTTGATCGGTGGAGCTGTAGATAGCGGAAACAACTATACCGTTGGAGATAAAGTGGTTTTTGATGTGAAGGCTGATGCTGTAGCCGACGACCAACATATAAGCATTGGCTATAACTCTGCAGCTGATGACGGTTATGATGTTAACACCGAGTGGATTTTTAGTGAAGATGCTATTAACAATGATACTTCTGTTTTGCGCTTTTTCACTCTGGATTCCCGTGGCAACGTATACGACGGTTTAACAACTCTGGGGATCGATGAACTAGGCGATTCCACAGCCCCTCATACCACATTTTCCTTTATGATGGAAAACGAATCCACTTACGGCTATACAGCCTATGCATACGACTCTTTGGGCAACCAGCATTTCCTGGACATGGTCTTCCGCAAAATTGATACAAACACGTGGGAGTATTCCATAACGCACCCGGATGAGAACATTGAGCTGGTAGACGCCCGGGGAACCCTGGAGTTCAACGCCAATGGCAGGTTGCGGGAGACCTCTGATATTCGCGAGCTTTCCTTTAATCCCAATAACGGAGCGGATGAAGTGATATTTACCCCCGATTTCAGTATTACAACCCAGTTGGTTGCAGAAAGCAACGTAATCGCCCGCAGGCAGGACGGGTTTGCCGCAGGGGAACTGGTGGCTTTTGAAATACAGGCAACAGGGATAGTATCGGGCACATACACTAACGGTATGATTAAGAAGCTGGGTCAGGTGGCCATGGCCTCCTTCATTAACCCTGAAGGATTATTCAAGATTGGCGCCAACCTCTACGACGTCTCCGCCAACTCGGGCGATGCCCGAATCGGTATACCCGGCGATCAGGGGCGCGGTCTGATCCAGGCCAGGGCTCTGGAGATGTCCAATGTGGACCTGGCCAATGAGTTTACGGAGATGATCACCACGAGCCGGGCCTTCCAGGCTAACTCCCGGGTGATCAGCACCTCCGATGAGGTTTTGCAGGAACTGGTTAACATCAAACGGTAAAATAACTGTTCGTGAGGATTCAGAATGAGAGAACCGACGAAAACTTTTGCAGACATGTTGGTTTAGAAAAAACCAGGGGTGAAGCATGCCCCGGTTGGTGAAATCTGTTTTTTTACCAGCTACTTCTTTTTTGGGAAAAAGCAGGAATTTTCCCGGACTTTGTTGAAAATTACCAAGGTACCGAGGGATGTTTTACGGATGGTTTGGTCTCGTTTAACTTTCGTACAGGCACCCAATGGTGGAAGCGGGGTAAAAGGATGAAGAAGCTCGACATCTTAACCATAGGCGGCGTGACTCTGGGACTGGCCCTTGTTCTCTGGGGGATCCTAATGGGCAGCCCCATTGGTGCTTTCATCAACTATCCCGGGATGCTAATTGTACTGGGTGGATCCACGGGGGCCTTGCTGGTAAGTTTTCCGATGGAACAGATCAAACAGGTAACAAGGGTGACGATGCAGGCTCTCTTCGAGCAGAAGCAGGATGTGGGCGCCCTTGCGGAGTTGTTTGCCGGGCTCGCGCAGCGGGCCCGCCGCGAGGGTTTGCTGGCCCTGGAGGACGATCTGGATGAGTTGGAGGACCCGTTCATGCGCAACGGGCTTCAGATGGTAATCGACGGTTTCGAACCTGAATCGATCCGCGATATTATGGAAACGGATTTACGCAACCTGGGAATGCGCCATATGATGGGCCAGAACGTTTTCCGCACATGGGGAAGCATTGCTCCCGCTTTTGGGATGATCGGGACACTAATCGGTCTGGTGCAGATGCTTACCGCGCTGGATGATCCGGATATGATCGGTCCCGGCATGGCTGTGGCTTTGCTGACAACGTTTTACGGCGTGCTGTTGGCCAACCTGGTTTTAATTCCCATAGCGGGTAAACTGGCAACTCGCAGTGAAGCGGAAATAAGCTACCGGGAGGCCATAGTGGAATCCCTGCTGGCCCTGCAGGCCGGCGTGAACCCGCGCATTGTACAGGAAAAACTCAAGGCATACCTCGCACCGCAGGAACGGCAGGATGTGGAAGGTAAAGGGACGGCCGGAAGCCGGGCCGAGGAGTTGTAGGCCTGATGATAAAAGCTTGGCGATGTCATAAGGGGAGAATTAAACGGGAACCGGCAGGGGGGGTAAGATGATTCGGGATAAGCGTCCCCAAAAACCGCAGGAGGCTGGTTCGCCCGCCTGGATGACCACTTATGGTGATATGGTTACCTTGTTGCTTACCTTTTTTATTTTATTGTTCACCTTTTCATCCCTTGATGTACAGCGTTTTCAGGAAGTTATGTCCGCCATCCAGCACTCCTTCATGGGGCGCAGCGGCATCCTGGTCGGCTCCGCCGATCCCACGGCCGGGGAGGGGGAGCGGCTGGACGCAGCGGAAGCAACCGTGGAAGAGATTGCTCTATCACTGGGCGAACGGGAACAAACTGTGCTGGAGATGCTGCATGAGCTGGAAGATACTTACGAAAAGGTAAAGACTTTCCTGCAGGAGGCGGGCCTGGAAGATGATATCCAGTTGCGCCTGGAAGAACGGGGTGTTGTGCTGGAATTGCCGGAACGTATTCTCTTTGATTCCGGGCAAGCTGTGCTCAAGCAGGAATTTTTGCCTACACTGAGTATCCTGGTACAGTTGCTGACCGGACTTCCCAATCAGATCATTGTGGAGGGACATACGGATAATGTACCGATTCAAACATTTCTCTATCCCAGCAACTGGGAGCTTTCGGTGGCGCGAAGTGTGAGTGTGGCCCGTTACCTGGTGGATGAGCATGGGGTAAACCCCCGGCGCCTGGTGGCTACCGGTTACGGTGAGTATCATCCCATCGACACAAACGAAACGGTGGAAGGGCGGACACGCAACCGTAGGGTTACACTGGTAATATCGGTTGTCAAGATAAACGATTAGTGAATGAATGGGGGGGAAAGATGGCTCCTGAAGAAGAGGTTATCAAAGTTGAAAAGAAACCAAAAAAAAGTAAAAAAAGTCTGATTATTACTTTTGGGGCCCTGTTTGTCGTACTGCTTCTTTTGCTGGGGGCAGCTTGGTTTGCGCTGCGCACGGGTCTGCTTGGAGATATGATGGCAGGCTTGGGCGGAAAAGGGATTGCCCCAAGCGAGGCGGCCCAAGTGGAGAAGTCGCCTGATTTTATGTATGAGATGCCGGAGATACTGGTAAATCTGGACGATGAAGGGACGCGCAGCCGTTTTCTAAGTGTAAAGTTTAATATCGGTTATGACAATGCCCAGTTGGAGTCCATGTTTGAGCACCGTATGCCGGAGATCCGGGACAAGGTAAATAGCGTGCTCTGGCGTGTAAGCAGTGAAGATATCATGACCCCTGAAGGCAAGGAGCGTTTGCGGGATGATCTGCACCGCACCATTGACGAGATGTTTCATGAATACGATATCCTGGGAATTTATTTTTGGCACGTGATGGTGCAGTAAGGCAGGTTGAAGGCAGAAGGTAGCAGGTAGCAGGGTATTAGGCGCTTAACTCTTAAGTTCTGCCCAAAATTGGCTTTTCAGTCACGGGGGCCGTTCCCTACAAGATGCAGAGCATTACTTTTCCTACCAGCTACCAGCTATCTGCTAAATACTGGTTTATCCGGATTAGGTTAAGGTGGTGGTATTTTGAGTGAATCCATGAGCCAGGAAGAGCTTGATGCCATGTTGAAAAGTATGGCAGATAATTCCGAGGACGCCGGCAACGCCGAAGGGGACAGAGGTATGGCGACGGCATCATCCTCTGCCGTTAATGATGAAAACACTGGGGCGGAAACAGTGAAAAAGACCAAAAAGCCTCTGGTACAGCGTGTGGAGTTTGCTCAGTTAAAGTCATGTGTAAAGCCGGGAACCCGAAAGCCGCACGGGAGCCTTTTTAATAATATCCCTCTGGTGTTGAGCGCTGAGCTGGGCACCGCGGAGATAACTGTGCGGGATCTGTTGGCGCTGGAAGAGGGATCCGTGGTAAAATTGGATAAAACTGCCGGAGAGAGTGCCACTGTCCTGGTAAACGAGCAATTTCTGGGGCAGGCGGAGACGGTTGTGGTTAATGATCGTTTCGGTTTGCGTATTACCACCATTGGCAAAGAAATGCTTCATGATAAAAAAGAAATCCCGGAAAAAGAAAATATTCATTCCAAACCAGCGCCCGATGATTATGTGACGGATAATCAGGCAGAAGAATAAGGAAGTTTGTTTATGGAACTATATCAGGCAGCCTTGCGACTTTTATTGGTTTTTCCTTTAGTTATAATCCTAACGTATTTTGGATTGCGCTTTTTTCTGGGACGTTTTGCACCCGCCTTCGGTATAGGAAGACGGGTGCAAGTGCTTGAGCGGTCCGCCCTGAACAGCCGCACCTTTCTCTACGTGGTAAAGGTGGGGGATGATTATCTCCTTTTGGGCACTACTGCCACCACGGTGGTGCTTCTTAAAGATCTGGGTCCGCACTGGGGCGAAGACTGCTACGGGGATAGTGAGAACCGGGAAATGCATCCCGGGGGAGAGTATCCGTCTTTTGCCTCGTTGCTGCAGCGGTTGCGGGGGAAAAAGGCCGAGGGCTGGAAAATCTCCGGGGGTGAATGCTGGCTAAAATTGTTGTCATTTGCCGGTAAAAAAACTAAAAAAATGGAGAATGATAAAGAGGAATTTGACAATTTAACGAGAAATTATAAATTAAGGAAAGTTAAGGAAGAAGAATAATATCAGTAACAACTCAGCACTCTGGAAACATCACAAAGGGGTTCAGGATTACCTTTCTTGCTTCTTGCTTCTTGTTTCTCGAACGTAGGGGCAGCAACCCCAGCCGCCCGTGAATGAGGATTATGTTGTGTAAAACAAAAAATGCGACAGAGAGAACCGTCCCCTGTCGCAACTAATAACATACAGATAAGTTCCTTAAAGGCTGCAGGAAAGGGTAGAGGGAAAATATATGAAGAGAAAAATACTGCCGGCCTTGCTGGTCTGCTTGGTAGTTGCCCTGCTCTGCGGTAGCGGCACAGCTGCAGCTCCGCCCACTATTCCCATCCCTGATATAAACCTACAGGTGGGAACGGCGGAGGATCCGGAACAGCTGGTGGGGACACTACAACTTTTACTGCTTATCTCCGTAATGAGTCTTGCCCCGGCCTTTGTCATCCTCATGACTTCCTTTACCCGTATTGTGATTGTCCTCGGATTTGTGCGCAATGCTCTGGCTACACAGCAGATTCCACCAAATCAGGTTGTCATCGGCCTAGCCCTATTCCTGACATTATTTGTCATGTCCCCCGTATTGGGAGAGATTAATGACCAGGCTTTGACGCCATACCGGGCTGAGGAAATCAGCTTCGAGGAGGGGCTGGAGCTGGGGAGTCATCCCCTGCGGGAATTTATGCTCAATAACACCCGGGAAAAAGACCTGGCCCTCTTCCTTGAAGTGGCTCGCCTGGACAGTCCGGAAGAACGGGCCCATACCCCTATGGGTGCACTTGTTCCTGCTTTTGTGATTAGCGAGTTGAAAACCGCCTTCCAAATGGGTTTTATTATCTTTGTTCCCTTTTTAATTATTGATATGGTAGTGGCCAGCATCCTCATGTCCATGGGGATGTTCATGCTTCCCCCGGTTATTGTTTCTCTTCCCTTCAAAATATTGCTTTTTATTCTGGTGGATGGCTGGCACTTGGTGGTGCAATCGCTTGTCCAGAGTTACGCCTGAAGGAGGGATATAAGTGAACCCTGAATTTGTTATTGACACGGCACGGGAAGGAATTATGACAATCCTCTTAGTGGCTGCTCCTGTTTTAATAACGGGTTTGGCGGTGGGTCTGATGGTGAGTATCTTTCAGGCTACGACACAGATTCAGGAGCCTACACTGGCCTTTGTCCCCAAGATTGCTGCGGTGCTGCTCTCTCTTTATTTTTTCGGAAGCTGGATCCTGCGTATGGTCATGAATTTCACCCTTAATCTCTGGGCAAACCTCGGCAATCCATTTTAGAGGGAGAGGGTTAAAGTGGCAGAGGCGTTTTTTCTGGAATTCTGGTGGCCATTTATGCTTATTTTTGCCCGGATCGCCGCCTTTGTTGCTGCAATTCCTTTATTCGGCTGGCGGGGCATCCCCATCGTGGTACGGGTCTTATTTTCCTTCGTCTTAGCGCTCCTGCTTACAATGAACTGGGAGGGCCAGCTGGCATTTCCCCCCAGTGATCTGGAATTATTCCTGGCACTGGGACGACAGATTATAACTGGTCTGATCCTGGGTTTTACCGTATACCTTTTTCTGTCAACCTTTCTGATGGCCGGTCAGTTTATGGACCACAAGGCCGGCCTCATGATGGCCGGTTCCTTTGATCCCCTGTTTGGTGGTCAGGTTACAATTATGGGACAGTTTTTCTATTTCATGGCGGTTGTCCTTTACCTGACGGTTAACGGGCACCATATCCTTTTTCTTTCTTTACGGGAAAGTTTCTATCTCATCCCCCTGGACGGGGCTTTTGCCGGGGGGGACATAATCTGGCATTACGTGCGCACTTTTGGTTTTGTATTTTTACTTTCCTTTCAGATTGCTGCTCCGGTGGTGATCGTGCTCTGGATGCTTGATCTTGCCCTGGGATTTCTTTCACGCACTGTGCCCCAGATTCATGTTTTTATTGTGGGCCTCCCCCTGAAAGTAGCCCTGGTTCTACTGGTGTTCATGTTCATTCTGCCAATGTTGGGCAGGGTGATGCGGGATGTTTTCGACTTGCTGGCCAGGGACATGATTCTGGTGTTACGGAGTTGGTCATAGGATGGATAATGGACAAAGTATTCGTTTGCTAAACCTCCAGCTTTTTGCTGAAGGCGAGGACAAGACGGAGCAGCCCACGCCACACCGCTTGCGCGAAGCGCGCAAAAAGGGCCAGGTAATGAAGAGCATGGAACTGAACGCGGCGATCAACATGGCCGGGATGGTTTCTTTTTTCATCCTGATCTGGCCGTATTTCCAAAATAATTTATTTGCCATGCTCAATCATTATCTCGGTGCCCTTCCTGTGGAAATGGCATCCGCTGACTTTCCCGCTATTTTTATTATGCGCCTATCCCTGCAACAGTTTATGGGGTTGGTCCTGCCCTTCCTGCTGGTGGCCTTTTTTCTCGGTTTTATGTCCAATGTTATGCAAGTGGGCTTTCTCGTCTCCACGGAGGTGCTCAAACCACAGCTAAACCGCCTCAATCCGGTGGAAGGATTTAAACGTATTCTTTCCCGTCGCTCTCTTTTTGAAATGGTTAAATCTATCCTGAAAGTGGTTATTTTTGCCCTGGTCTGCTATTTTTATCTGCGCAGCCAGCTTCCGCCCATGCTTCTTTTGCTCGGCCAGGAGGCTTGGGTATCGGCCAGTCTCCTGGGAAAAGTGCTGGTGGGACTCGCCTACCGTGTTGCTGCTCTCTTTTTCATCCTGGCGATTATCGATTTTATTTATCAGCGTCACGAGTTTATCAAAAACCTGCGCATGTCCCGCCGTGATGTGAAGGATGAATACAAGCAGTTGGAGGGGGATCCCCATGTGCGCTCACGTGTGCGGGAGCGGCAACGGGCCATGGCCCGGGAGCGCAGCATGGCCCAGGTGCCTGAGGCGACAGTTGTTGTCACCAACCCCACGCACTTGGCCGTGGCCCTGCGTTATAATGAAAAGGAAGACGGTGCTCCGGTGCTCCTGGCCAAGGGAGCCGGAATCCTGGCGCAGCGTATCCGGGAAATAGCGCAAGATCATCACATTCCCATAATCCAAAACCCGCCGGTGGCCCGCCTGCTCTACCGCGAAGTGGAGATCGGGGAAGAGATTCCGGGTAATCTTTACCAGGCAGTGGCAGAGATCATGGCCCTTGTTTACCGCCTTCAGGAGAAAGAGCGGTTGCGGCGTCGCCGGGCGGGAGCCTAGGCGGACAGACAAGGTATTTCCCTTGCAAAAATCGGGAATGGGGCATATAATTATAGCAAAATAATGAATTTATTGTAGAAATATCTATAAAGACCAGAAATCAGATCCAGACCCAGTATCAGGAAACGAATTATGAATACTCGTAAGCAATGCAAGGAGGCGGATACGGATTGCCTTCTCCCCTGACGGTTTCCCGTGGTGTAATAACCAGTATATTTAAAAATGCCGATGTTATCGCAGCTATGGCCTTTGTCTTCATTATCGCCATTATCATTATTCCCATCCGGCCAGGCATGCTCGATGTCATGCTGGTGATCAACCTTACTTTGGCTTTGATCATCGTGCTCATGACTCTCATTGTTACGGAGGTGCTGCAGCTTTCCACTTTCCCTTCTGTCCTCCTGGTAGCCACCCTTTTTCGCCTTTCCCTGAACATCTCTTCCACCCGCCTGATCCTCACGGAGGCACGGGCCGGCGATGTAATTAACGCGTTCGGGGAATTTGTGGTTGGGGGTAACTACGTAATCGGTCTGGTTATTTTCGTGATTATTACCGTTGTGCAATTTGTGGTAATCACCAATGGTGCGGGGCGGATCGCTGAGGTGGCAGCCCGTTTTACCCTTGATGCCATGCCCGGTAAGCAGATGAGCATTGATGCCGATCTTAATGCAGGACTGATCGACGAAAATGAAGCCCGTACCCGCCGCAGCAAGATCCAGCGGGAGGCCGACTTTTTCGGGGCCATGGATGGTGCCAGTAAATTTGTACGCGGTGATGCCATCGCCGGGGTGATTATTGTGCTAATCAATATTATCGGCGGACTGGTGGTGGGGATGGTTATGGGGGGGATGAACTTTGAGGTTGCCGCACGCACTTATACCCTCCTTACGGTGGGGGATGGGTTGGTGGCAACAATCCCCGCACTCCTCGTCTCTACCGCTGCCGGTATGCTGGTAACTCGCACAACGGGGGATAAGTCCTTCGGGAAGGATTTTAGCGCCCAGTTTCTTGGCGTTCCCAAGGTTCTGGCAATTGTGGCGGCCATTCTCCTCTCCATGGGGCTGATCCCGGATTTGCCGTTTCTTCCCTTCCTGGTAATGTCCCTGGCCTGCGGTTCGGGTGCGTTTCTGCTCATGCGCGAGGAACAAAAAACAGGACTAAAGCAACTTGAAGCGGCTGAACAGGAACCGGAGGAGGATGTTGCTGCCCCGGAGGAAGATATCCGCAACCTGATGAAGACTGACTTAATGGAGATCGAAATCGGTTATAATCTCGTATCCCTCACTGAAAAAACAGAAGAGGGGGAGTTGCTGCAGCGTATAACGTCAGCCCGTCGCCGCCTATCCACGGAGCTGGGAATGATCATCCGGGCCATTCGAATCCGGGATAATTTGCAACTTCCCCCGAATACATATCTGATCAAGTTAAAGGGTAATGAAATCGCCCGCGGCGATCTGCGTCCCGGCTATCTGTTAGCATTAAACCCGGAAGGAGTTCCACCCGAGGAGCTGGGGGGCATCCCTACCATGGAGCCCACTTTCAACCTGCCGGCAGTATGGATTTCCCCCGCCCAGAAAGACGAAGCGGAGCTTAAGGGGTGCACGGTAGTGGATGTAGCCACCGTGTTGATTACCCATCTAACAGAAATTACCAGTTCCCATGCCCATGAACTGCTTGGCCGTCAGGAGGTTAAGGAGATGGTGGATATGGTCAGGGAGAGCAGGCCTACTGTTGTGGAAGAGTTGATTCCCGAATTGATGAGCGTGGGGGATGTGCAAAAGATCCTGCAAAACCTGTTGCGCGAGAATATTCCGCTGCAGGATCTCCCCTCCATTCTGGAGACGCTTGCGGATCACGCCGCATCCACACGTGCTCCCGATTTGCTCACGGAATATGTGCGTCAGTCTATGGCGCGCACCATCAGCGCCCGCTTTGCCGCGGAGGGGGGTAAACTTTCCGTTATTACAATCGACCCTGCTCTGGAGAAACATATAGCTTCCTCGCTGCAGGAGACCATGCACGGTAGTTTCCCCGTCTTAGAGCCGGAAGTTTCCCAACGTATAGTGCAAGGTATTTCCAGCATGGTGGAGAAATTACGTAACCGGGGTCTTTCTCCTGTTGTCCTCACATCACCCCGTATCCGCCTTCCTTTCCGTCGTCTGGTAGAGCGGTTTCTTCCCGATCTGCCGGTTATTTCCTTAAACGAAGTGGTGCCGCAGGTAGCTGTAGAAGCTGTGGGGGTGTTAAAAGAAAATGAAGGTTAGAAAATTCAATGTGCAGGATATGCGTGAAGGAATGATGCGTGTTAAAGATGAGCTGGGTCCTAATGCGATCATTCTGGAAAGCCGGCGTGTGCGCTCGAAAGGATTAATTGGGTTTTTTGCTCCGTCCCGCATAGAGCTTACCGCCGCTGTGGATAATACTGCTTCCCGCACCCATGATCCGGAACCACCCCCACCCCGGGAGTTGGATAAGGGGATCCGCGAAGAACTGTCCGACTTGAAAAAAATTATTTCACGTCTGGTGGTGCGGGAGGAAAAACCTGCAGAGGCGAAAGGCAAGGAAAGTGAACTGTTGCAGAGGTGGCGTGTACACCTGGAGCAGCAGGAGGTCATTCCGGAACTGATCCATGAGCTCCTGGAAGAATTGAGCAGTTTTGTTAATGAAGAACTGCGCCTTCCTGAAGAGGTGGCATCCCTTTTCCTGCGCAAGAGCCTGCGTAAGCGCTTAAAGACAATGCCGGAAAAAGGGGCTCCGGTACAGGTTTTTGTCGGCCCCACCGGGGTGGGCAAAACCACAACCCTGGCAAAGCTGGCAGCGCGCTACGCCCTTTACCAGGGGGAGAAGGTGGGGATCATTACCATTGATCATTATCGCATCGGTGCTTTGGAGCAGTTGCGTACTTATTCGGACATTACGGGACTGCCCCTGGAAGTGGTGATGACGCCAAAGGATCTGCGCCGTGCAATTGAAAAGTTTAGCTGGTGTCAGCGTATCCTCATTGACACTGCCGGCCGCAGCACCCTCAACACATCACATATTCAGGAACTTGCCGGATATCTGCAAAATTTACCGCCGGCCGAGATATTTCTGGTGAACAGCGCCACCACCAAGATGCGGGACTTGAAGCTAATAACGGATAACTTTCGTTCTATGAATTATAATCGACTTATTTTTACCAAGCTTGATGAGACGGCTTCATATGGTCTTTTGCTAAACAGCATCCATTACACCCGCTTACCCCTTATTTACCTGACGATGGGGCAAAGCGTGCCGGATGATATTTGTGTGGCAGATGTAGATAAAATCGCCGCTTTGATTCTGGGGGAGGAAGAATAATGGCGGACCAGGCGGAACGTTTACGGGCAATAGTACAGGGTCAGCGGGATATGGGATCATCGCGCCCGAAGGGCGCATCCCGTACGATCGTCGTAGCCAGTGGTAAGGGGGGCGTGGGTAAAACCAACCTTGTGATCAACATGGCCCTTACCATGGGACAACTGGGGCGTAAGACCATGATCCTGGACGCGGATCTGGGGATGGCCAATGTGGATATTCTTCTGGATCTTAAACCTGTTTATACACTTATTGATGTAATGAGCGGTAAGAAAGAACTGCAGGAGGTAATCCTGCGCGGGCCTTATAACCTGGAAGTCCTGCCGGGCGGTTCCTGCATCCCGGAAATCATTAACATGGACACCCGGCAACGGGAGCAGCTTATTTCCCGCCTTTCCTATCTGGAGAATGAGGTGGATATTCTGTTCATTGACTGCTCTGCCGGTATTTCCCGTAATGTGCTCAGTTTTATCGCTGCTGCCGACGACCTGGTACTAATAACCACGCCGGAGCCTACGGCGATTACTGATGTTTACAGCGTAATCAAGATTGTTGATAAGTATTGTATGCACGCCAGTGTAGGTCTTATTGTCAATATGGTTGGCAGTATGCGGGAAGGTGAACAGATCTTTGATCGGATTGCCCGCGTTTGCCATAATTTTCTTAACCTGAAACTTACCCATGTGGGGAGTGTTGATTTTGATCAGCATGTGCAAAAAGCAGTGATTAACTGCTCACCGTATGTGCTCCAGTATCCCCGCTCCCGGGCGGCCCAGGCCACACAACAGATTGCACGCCACCTGCTGGGGGTGGATACAGCCAAACTTTCGGGAAGAAAAGAAAATGGGTTTGTCAGGCGCCTTTTCCAGCGTTGGGTAGGCGAGACTGCTGAACGATAGTTCAGGGAGACAAGAAATGGCTATTAAAAAGATATTTAGGGAAAATATGCCTATCGAAGTTTACGATGAAGATAGTGAACATTATTATAAAAGTATTATCCAGGAAGTGGAAGAAGGCTCTTTAGCTATCGGTGTGCCCATGAAGGGGCGGAACCAACTCCTCATGCGGAAAAAAAATACATATGCTTTGCGCTTGACTGTTGATGACGCCCTCTACAGCTTTAACAGTAAGATGCTCGGGCGCCGCCGTAGTGGGAATGTCTCCCTTTTCGTCCTCGAATGGCCTGAGGAGATCAAGCGCAGCCAGCGGCGGCAATTCTTCCGTATGCCTGTAACTATGGACTCCCACTACTGGATGCTTGAAAAAGGAAGCCTTGGTGCAGTAGCTACCCCGGAGGATCTACCGGTGGATGTTGAAGGCTTTATGGAACCGGAGAGCCCGCCAATCAACCTGCGCCAGCCCCTGAATAAGCTGGTGGGCTGCCTGGGAGAACCGGATAAGGCCGTGACCCTTAATATCAGTGGCGGCGGAATTGCATTGGTAGTAAACCGTTTTATTCCCGAGGGCAGCCTCTTGGCCATGCGTATTTTTATGCAAAGTAAGGATAGCAGGAAGACAATGTTGCTGAGAGGCCGTGTGGTCCGTTCCTCCCCCATGGATGGGGGTAAGGGGCTGGTGCGCTACCGCCTGGGGATAGAATTCGAGGATATTAGCGAAAAATTAAGGGATGATCTGATAAACTTTATTTTTGTATTGTCACGGGAGAAGACCCGTTAGGGGGGGTAAAATTGACCGATGAACTCTGGCAGAAATACATACAGACACGGGATAAAGATACACGGGACGCGCTGATCCAAGAGTACCTCCCCCTGGTCAAACAGATTGCGGGGCGTCTCTCCTTCGGTTTGCCGCCCCAGGTGGAAGAGGAAGATCTGGTGGGCAGCGGTGTGATTGGACTGCTGGAGGCACTGGAGCGTTTTAATACTGCTTATGATACGGGATTTAAAACTTTCGCCACCTGGCGGATCCGCGGCGCCATGCTTGATGAATTACGCAAACTGAGTTGGTCCCCCCGTTCCCTGTACCGCCGTTTACGCGAGTTGCAGGGGGCGGAACAGAAATTGTCCCACCAGTTGGGCCGCGAACCATCCACTGCCGAACTGGCAACGGAGCTGAAATGGTCGCCGGAGGCGGTGGACCAGGTGTACAGTCAGATGAACAGCCATGCCCTTATTTCCCTGGAATCACTCCTTTTTGCTCCCGCTGCTGCGGAGGGAAAAGAAGAGGAATTGCTGCCGGCAGGGCCTTTTATTACACCGGAGGACAGTGTGGAACGGGAAGAACGGCGCTCGGTTTTAACGGGGGCGATTGCCGCACTCCCGGAACGGGACAAGTTGTTGTTGGCTCTTTATTACAAAGAAGAACTCACCCTCAAGGAGATTGGCATGGTGCTTCATGTCTCCACAGCCCGCGTTTCCCAGCTCCACGCCAGGGCGTTGCGTAGTTTGCGTGACAAGTTAACTGAGGCCGGCTATATGCAGAAATAGCCCGGGAGGGGGAGATCGCCTATGGATTCGGCTATGCTGCTGCTGGGAGTATTAATTGGATGCCTTGCCGGCTTGCTGCTTGTCTGGTACTTATGGCGTCATAGCGGAGCGGTTGAGCCTTTTTTTCAAAGATTACTGCAACAGGAGAACCGGGCGGAGGCACGCATCGATACCCGGCTGATGCTCCATGAACTGCTGCGAAAAGTGGAAGATCTGACGGCCAAGACGCAGCGTATGGATATGGAATTGCAGGATCTGCGGGAGCGTT
The DNA here is from genome assembly GCA_007122565.1 of Syntrophomonadaceae bacterium. GTDB lineage: Bacteria > Bacillota > Dethiobacteria > DTU022 > UBA8154 > UBA8154. The sequence continues at coordinate 29,750 of SKTJ01000079.1, forward strand.
CCCGTTACTCTGTGCCGGTAGCCGCCGAAGAACCGGAAAAGAAGAGCAATTTTTCCGAGGTTTGCCGCCTGGCCCGGGAAGGGCTTAGTGCTGATGAAATTGCCTGCCGGCTTCAGTTGGGGCAGGGAGAAGTTGAACTGTTCCTATCCCTGGAAAGGAAACCTGACTGGGTGGTTTCAGGAAATAATAATCAGAAAAAAACAACCTTAAATGATGAGACATAAGTGCCGATAAGTAATTAGACAGAACGGTGACCGGATATGCGACGGCGGATATGGAAGAATCACGGGCGGATATGGAATCCGTCCCTATTGGAAGGAGCCTTATATGCGCGGCCTATATAATGCAGCGGGTTCAATGCTTGTCAACCAGGTTCACCTGGAAAATATCAGTAACAACCTCTCTAACCTTAACACCAATGGTTACAAACGAAGCGAAGTAATGAACAGGAGTTTTCCGGAAATTTATCTTTATCGTCTGGAGAAAACGGCGCCGCATGCAAAAACCGGTTTGTATGGTCCCATCGGTGTTGCCGCTGAGAATGTTGCCGTCGGGGAGACGGTAACCATATATCTGCCCGGTGCCTTACGGGAAACAGGCAGAGAATTGGATCTGGCACTGCAAGAGCCGGGTTTTTTTATGGTAGAGACACCTGAGGGTATGCGTTATACGCGGGACGGTCACTTTCACTTAAGTGCGGACGGAACGCTCGTCAACTCCAGGGGATTTCCTGTATGGGGGGAAGAAGGTCCGATTGTGCTGCAAACGGATCGGCCCGTTATTGACCGGGCGGGAAATATCTATGATAACGGGGAACAGGCGGCCAGGCTGCAGGTTTTTGACCTGGCTCCGGAGACATTGATCTGGAAGGAAGGTTATAGCTTATACGAGGCGATGGGAGCTGGGGAGCCGATGCTACTGGAGCAACCTTCCATTTTCCAGGGATACCTGGAAGAGGCCAACACCGATCTGGGACGGCAGATGACCGATATGATTAAAGTGCGCCGCAGCTACGAGGCGGCCCAAAAAATCTCCCAGGTTTACGACCGTCTCCTCTCCCGTGCCGCGAACGAACTGGCAAATTTATAAAGCAGGAGGAGAATTCAGAATTCAGAAGTCAGGAGTCAGGAGTCAGGAGTCAGAATAAAACCGGCGGACGCCTGTAGGCAGGCGCCACAATCTTTTCCTACCTGCTACCTGCTATCTAACTATCTACTGGAGGGTTACCATGCTCAAAGCCATTTCTCAGAACTATAGTGCGCTGCGGGGATTCCAGCAAATGCTTGATGTGACAGCGCATAATATTGCTAACGTAAATACGGTGGCTTACAAAGAAAAACAGCTCTCATTTCATGAATTGACTTACCGGGAACTGGCGGAAAGGCGTTTGCCCAATTCCGGGGATTCCCCCGTGCCACCACAAAGCGGCCGGGGCACCGCCGTTTCCAGTGTTGTCCCCTCACGGGAGCAGGGAGCGCTTGCTCATACGGGTAGAAATCTGGACTTGGCTGTGGTGGGGGAAGGTTTTTTTCGCGTGCTCCTGCCGGACGGCGGTTATGCTTATACACGTAGTGGAAACTTTTTCCTTGATGCGGACGGCAACTTAACCATGGCGGGAGGAATTCTTTTGGATCCGCCCCTATATTTGCAGGAACAGGAGGATATGATTGATTTTGAGAGCCTCACCGTAACGCCGGGCGGCGTGGTGCAGGCTAACCGTTTACCCCTCGCAGAAGAAGCGGATATTTTGGATGGACCTACGGGCAATATTGCAGAGTTAGGCCAACTCCACCTTTATAATTTTATTAACCCACAGAGCCTCTCTGAGATCGGTGATAATCTCCTGCTTCCCTCTGCTGCCACTGCCCCTCCCCGGGAAGGACTTCCAGGTGCGGATGATTTCGGGGAAATGAGGCAGGGCTTCCTGGAAAATGCCAACGTGGATTTGGCGCGGCAGGTTACATCGCTTATTCGTGGGCAGAGGGCGTTGCAATCCAGTTCCCGGGCGCTGCATCTTGTGGACGAACTATGGGGCCTGACGCTTAATCTGCAATCGTAGCAGGTGAAACCGGTACGCCGGCAGCAATAACCCATGGTGAAAATAAGACAATTTATACCTTTAATGCAAACCCTGTCAAATAATTTGTTATAAGGGGTTTTTTTATACATAAATGTAAAATTTCTTGCTTTTGCATTTTTCAATTTTATGTTAAGATAAATGCAATCCGGGATATATTGGAGCAGGTGTAAAATAATGGCCAAAGATATTTTATCTCAAAATGAAATTGATTCCCTGATCGGTGCTTTAAGCAGCGGCATAGTGCAGACTTCAGAAAAAGAGGAAGATAATGCTGAGCATCGGGAGTACGATTTTCGCCGTCCCAGTAAATTTTCCAAGGAACATATCCGCACGTTACAATTCGTCCATGATAATTACTCCCGCATGCTTGGTAACTTTTTGGCCGCGTACCTGCGCGTTCCGGTACAGGTACAACTTGTGTCTGTAAGTCAGGTTACTTATGAAGAGTTTGTGTTTTCCCTTCCTGTTCCCACCCTGGTCACCGTATTTAACATGAATGCGGATATGGGGAGTGCAATGTTGGAAACCAACTCTTCTTTTGTTTTCCCGCTGATTGATCTTGTGTTTGGCGGAGAGGGCAGTATTCCCAAGGATACCCGGGAACTAACTGACATCGAACTGACCGTAATGCGGCAGATTAACGAGAAGTTGCTGGATAACTTGCGTTACGTCTGGGAAGATATTGCGGACATAACACCCCGTGTGGAAGGTATGGAAACGAATCCTCAATTCAACCAGATATTTGCCTCCACGGAGACGGTGGCACTCCTCACTTTTTCCACAATAATAAAGGGAAATCAGGGGCTGCTAAATCTTTGTTTTCCCTTTATCACATTAGAGAAGATTATGCCGAAATTAACGGCTCAGTTCTGGTTCAAACAGACGCCTCAGGAGGTCTCCCGTCTTCAGGAGATGCGTTTGCTCAGGCAACTGGAAGGAGTTGAGGTGGATGTGAGTGCTGTGCTGGGACGCACTACGGTGACGCTGGACGATTTCTTAAACTTTTCAACAGGTGATATCATCCCCCTGAATCGTATGGAAGGGGATGACCTTGATATTCTGGTAGAGGGAGAGTATTTATTTAAGGCTCAACCAGGTTCCTTCGGTCAGAATGTAGCCATACAAATTACGGAATATCACACGGTGGAAGAGGAGGAAGAACGTGCCTGATAATTTTCTGAGCCAGGAAGAGATAGATGCTCTCCTTGGAGGAAAAAATGATGCGTCCCCCTCCGCCGGTGAGGAAATGATTGCACCGGATCAGTATCTCTCGTCCGATGCTGCAGCAGGGGAAGAGCCGCAAAGCCTGGAGTTTATACTCGACTTTCCGTTGCACTTATCTGTACGCCTTGGAGAAGTTAAGAAAACCTTGGAAGAAGTACGGCAGATTGGGCCCGGGACTGTGGTGGAACTGGACCGTATCATCAGTGATCCGGTTGATATATATGTAAATGGTAAGCTTATTGCCCGCGGGGATGTTATTGTTGTGGAAGAGAACTTTGGTATTAGAATTACTAATATCTTCACCCCCCTTGATAGAGTTAAAAAATTAAAGTAACTGTTCTGAAAATGCTAAAACAAGTTGGAAAGTTGGAAAGTTGGATAGTTGGATAGGAAAAGATAAACCTTTGAAAGCTAAACATTCCGGCTATTTTCATTGTCTGCTGGTGCCGCCACCGCAGGAGGTACACCAGCCTGTCTATCATGAAAATGGGGAAAAAAAATTGGATTTCAGGTGCTAATTAATGAGTGAAACAACTTTGCAACCCATGGAAAAAGAAATAATTCTGGAAATCGGTAACGCTTCCATCAATGCCGCTTCCCAGTCTCTGGCCTCTTTTGTCAGCGGAGCGATAAATGTGCAGCCGCCCGATTTAAAGCTCATTAGCATGGATGATTTATCAAAAATGGTGGAAAAGGGGCTGTTTGCCCGGATTGTTTTCAGTGAGGGTTTGACAGGGCAGCAGTTTCTCTTTTTTCCAGCAGAGAGCGGAGCGCTCCTTGCAGCCCTGCTACTGGGAAAAGAGCCGCCGGCTGAACCTCCGGAGGCACCTGATAAAATGGAAGAAAGTGCTCTGAGTGAGGTTGTGGGGATGCTGATGGGGGTCTACACCACATCCCTCTCCGGTTTTATTGGCGGTACGGTGGGGATTGATCCACCACAAACCAAATACATTTCCCCGGCAGAGCATGATTTTGCTGCCTCAGGTTTTAAAGAGCAGGAACAATGGGTTGAGTTACGGTTTACCTTTGAGTTTGAGTCTGATTACAAGGCGATTTATTTCCATTATATTCCTTATTATTTTATGAAAGAAATTATCGCACCACTCATGCCGGAACAGAGTGACGGGGAAGTGCAGCAGGATACTATGGCTGTACCGGATGCAGAACGGGCAGCTTTAACTGGTCATAAAGAGCTACCGGCAATGGAAGAAGCCCTGAGTGCGATGCAGAAGGATGCTTTGGCCGAGATCGGAAACATTTCACTGGGAGCATCGGCTACGGCTCTTTCCGAGTTACTAAACAGGAGGGTGCAAATAACCACTCCCGCATTATCATTGACAACAATGGGGGATGTTCGAGCCAACTATCCTGTCCCCTGCCTTGTAATTACGGTTAACTATATTAAGGGACTTGCAGGCTACAATGTCCTGATTCTCAACAATGATGATGCCCTCACTATCGTGGGGGTAATGATGGGCATGGAGCCTCCTGATAAGCCCCCCCAAATGGGGGAAATGGAATTGTCGGGTATTGGTGAGGCCATGAACCAGATGATGGGTACATCGGCTACAGCTATGTCCAATTTATTTGGCAGGCTCATAGATATCTCTCCCCCTCACGTGGAAATCAAGGATTTAAAAAGTGAATCACTGGATACTTCTGAAATGGATGATGATAGCATGGTGGTAAAGGTTGCGTTTCATATGGAAGTGGAAGGGTTGCTGGACAGTCATTTGCTGCAACTGATTCCACTTCCTTTTGCAAAGGAGATGGCCGATTCTCTGCTTGTCGACATGGATTATTCAGAGCCGGGCAGTAATGCCGGTATCGATGATAGTATGGCAGACAGTATCAAGGGGGATTTTGCAACGCAGTCAGATTCTGCCGCAGACGATAAAGAAGAAGAGGGCATGTTATCCGATTTCGAAATATTCGCCCGTGCCTCAGACGTGGAACAGGCACCAGAAACGCCTCCGGGCGCTGCATCTTCCACCACTCCGGCGGATCACGATTACTCCCGTATCGATATGATTAGGGATATTCCTATAAATATTCATGTTTTACTGGGCAAGACACGGCTGCCCTTGAAGAAAGTTTTTTCGCTGCTACCCGGCGAAATCATAACCCTGGAGCGTTACCTTGGGGAATCAGTGGAGATTTATGCCAATGACCACTTGGTGGCCAAAGGGGAGGTGGTTATAGTTAACGGACAAGTTGGTATAAAGATAATCGATATATTTCGGTCCCAATAATAACGGGTAACTGTCCCGAAAATGCTAAAACAAGTTGGAAAGTTGGACAGGAAAAGATAAAACCTGGCAAAACCGAACATTCCGGCCATTTTCATTGTCTGATGTGCCGCCACCGCAGGGGCGGCATGGGGGTCTACCCTGAAAGCACAGTCGAAAGTCTAAAATCAAGGCCACATTAGGATCTTTTGCTTGAGACTGCGGTTTCGAACAGGTATCCTGCACTCCGGGGTTACACCTGAACAGTTACAAAAACAGTAAATAAAGAGGTGACTTACGATGACGGAAAAAAATATACCCGCAGAAGTGCAGATGGTGGCATTTAAATTGGAAAAAGAAGAGTTTGCCGTAGATATAAAGCAGGTGCGGGAAGTCTTGA
>SKTJ01000113.1 GCA_007122565.1 Syntrophomonadaceae bacterium
ATGATCGCTCTTCCTGCTGAAATCATTAAAACAAATGGATTGCTGGGACCGGAAGAAAGAGAGATAATGAAGCAGCACTGCGAAACAGGTTATCGTATCGCCAAAGCCGTTCCTGATCTGAATTATATGGCAGATAAAATCCTGGCTCACCACGAGCGGTGGGATGGTCAGGGTTATCCTCACGGCATAAAAGGTGAAGCAATACCCCTGGTTTCCCGTATTTTTGCTCTGGTAGACGCTTTTGAAGCCATGACCGCAGGCAGGTCTTATAAAAAACCCATCAGCCGCACAGAAGCACTTGCCGAACTTCAGAAAAACGCCGGCAGCCAGTTTGATCCATTGCTGGTGGCCAAATTCACCGAACTGCTCGTCAAGTGAGTGTCAAAAAAAAACCAGTCGGCTGTGATGCCGGCTGGCTGAAACGTATATTATCAGGAGTGGTTGAGTAGCGTATTAGGGGGGGTCTGAATATCAACCCTATGATATTATAAGGGTGTTTCCCTTTTCTGTCAACATCCTCCTAAATTTTTATTTTTAATCTTGCCTTCCGGAGGTTTATGCCCGTTCACTCAGGTTCCCCGTTGTAGATTTTTATGAAGGAACTGTTACACTCCTTTCTTTTCCATTAGTGAACCAGGACTATGGCAATGATCACCAGCACTGCAGCAATCAGGGTGCGCCAGTCCGGAACGGTTGAAAACCAGAAATACGACAAAACGGCGATACTAATGAAATTTGCTATCCAGAGGTAAATGACAAGATGCCAGATACTCTGGATTTCACGAAACCCTGTATTGAACACATAATTAATACCAAAGTTGGCGATAAAAATGGCCGGTAGCAGGATCAACGTATAAAGGAAGATGGCCCTGGGGTTGGGTGGGATATTTTTAATTTGATAAAAATTAATGCTTGTGAGGACTAAGAATACAGGTAAAAACATTAAAATGTATTTAAGCAATTTTTCTCACCTCGCTGCAGGGTAAAAAAGGAGTGCTCCTGACGGTCGTAAAGAACGGCACGAAAAGAGTCCCCCTGCTGCTCCAGCAACTTGCATAGGAAACGGCGATCCGCCTCGTTGTTGTCGGCAAGACACCAAAGGGCAAAAGGTGCTTCAAAAAGGGCCCAGGCAGCATTGAGATTTAATGCGATAAACTGACTGCCGCTGTAATAAAGGAGTGTATGGGCAAGGTTAAAAAGCTCCTCACTGAAGGGTGAAGGTGAAATGTCTTCGTCGCATGGAGCAGCCGTGGTTCCGAATACCCGGCAAATCAGGGGACGAGTTGGATAGATACGGCAATGTTCAAGTTCCGCATCAGTATTTAAAAAAGGACAAAGCAACATCCCGTCTTCTTTTAACAGGCCGACCCGATTGGACATCAATTGCTCCATTTGTTCCGTTGTCCAGTGTTCCTGCAGGAACAAAGTAATGGCCGTAAACTCAGTATAGGACATGAGGATTGAGCCATAACAGCAGTTCGTGCATGACGGAGCACAGTTATAACCCGTATGATCTTTAAGCAGAGCAGTCATTTCTTTCATTTTTTGACGGGCGAAATTATTTAAGGGTTCGGGGCGATTAAAAATACCGTTTGCAGTAGCAAAATCCCGCTCAATTCTTTTTGCCATATCATCACCGTTTCTGAAAGATAAGCAGATATTCGTGAATCTTATTAATACGGAATACATGGGGATATCCTAAAGGTCGTAGATTATTGTACTCATCCCGGCGATCCCATATAATCATATCATCGAGCACAAAGCCCAGAGAGAGCATGATTTGGCTTATGTCCATGTGGAGCGGATAATAAATGTTCTTTTTCCGGATATCCATTACCACCACTATACAGTACTTGCCCATTTTTAAGACACTGTAAACACCGCTGAATACCTTTTGCAATTCATCGAGGAAGATAGAATAATCTTCAACGTTTCCCAGATCATACCGCTCTTCACCGTAGTTTCGTATGGGCTTATGATCGGCGGTTCGCCTGGCCGTTAAAATGTTCCAATAGGGAGGCGAGGTAAGACAGAAATCCACGGATTCCGGGGCAATATGGGAAGATATGTTTCGGGCATCATCTTCGATCACGCGGACCGCATTTCTGTCAATTTCCCCTTCGTCGTTTCCGTCTGTATCGTTATCGTGCTGCTCTCCCTGCGCATCGACTTGGCGCTTTTTGAACATCTCAATGTATTCCCCGGAGATCTCCAACCCCACCCCGCGGCGCCCCAGTAACTGGGCCCCCAGCAATGTGCTGCCGCTCCCCATAAAAGGATCCAAAACCGTATCCTCGGGCAACGTAAAGATTTCTAATAACCGCTCAACCATAGCGAGAGGGAAAAGAGCAGGGTGGGACAACTTCTTTTCCGCCGCGTTTTTTCGAATGTCATTCCAAACGCTGATGCTGTAGCGTGTCCAGGTACGCCCGTCCAGATTGTTGGCGCGCAACTTCCCACCAGACATAAAATCGCCTCATCTCTAAATCGAGTTAGAAGTCTAATGTCGAAAATCAAAAGGGCCAGAGCCTACTTTTGTATATTAATCCATTTGGAGGGAATAGTAAAGATTTACAGCAGGAATGATTTTAGGCTTTTGACCCCGGCTTACTACATTTGACTTTCGCCTGTATTATTAACTGTATTTATGAGGTGAAACCGTTGTCCGATTTTCTATTTGTGGAACGCTATGTGATCCAGTTCCTTTATATATTGATTCTATTGCTTGAAGTATACGGTGCAATCGTGATCATCTACTCTTCCAATGCCGTTTTCCTGACCTTTCTCAGAACCAGCAGGGACGGCGCCAAAGCGCGACTGACTCTGGCCAGTTACCTCTCATTCGGACTGGAACTTTTTCTCGGCGCAGAGATTCTACGCACGGTAGTCTCGCGCGATCTGCAGGAAATCAAAGTTTTGTCAGCTATAATCGCCCTGCGCGCCATCATAACCTTGTTAATCCACTGGGAGGTCAGACAGGAGTGGAAAGAATTAGACCGCGTTAAGCAAGCGGATCCAACGTGATACTATGATCGGGGTATGGTAGGATTGCTTTATTAAATAAATTGTTGTAAAATGTAGACGTATCATAAATATCTGATATTTGGATGTCTTCTTAATGAGGTGAATATATGCCGATTCCCTATTTTTATGAAACAGATTGTTTTAACCTCAATAGGGAAGCACGTCTTAGCAACGCTGTCATGCACCGGCTGTTAGGGTTGGTGGGAAAAATGTTACCCCGCAGCATCTCCCGCAAATCAAACGAGTGTTATAACTATGATGAAAAATTAATCAACCGCCTTTTGCAAAAAATTTATTCCGTAAACGAAAACATAGACTGGTCACAGCAGCTGGAACAAGCTTCGTATGTAGTCTTTGATACAGAAACAACAGGATTGCACCCTGCCAGGGACAAAATCATTGAAATAGGATGCGTTATTATCGAAGACAGCTGTCTGCAAAAAGAAAAGACCTTTGTGGAACTGGTAAATCCTGAGCGCCCGATCCCCGGCCCGGCCTGCCATATTACCGGTATAACAGATGGAATGGTAGCAGAAAAACGGATCTTGCCTGAAGTGCTAGATGATTTTATGGAATTCACGGGTAATAGGGTCCTGGTCGCACACAGTGCTTCCTTTGATCTGGCCTTTCTCAACAGAGAAATAGGCCGTCTGGCACCGATGCGTATCTATAACCCCGTAATCGATACCTACCTGCTGGCCCGCTTCCTGTTGCCCTGGGCCGGGGATTACTCTCTGAATGGCCTGGCCCGATTGTTTGATATTGAAGTTAAAGGGCGGCATACTGCCTTGGGAGACTCCCTGGTGACCGCAGAACTGTTTCTAAAACTCCTCACCCTTTTAAAAGAATATGGCATAAAAGATCTTCACGGGCTGTTACATTACCTGCAGGTGCAAAAAAATATTTATAATTCATAGGTGTGTATTATTTTTTTATCTTTAAAGAATAAAGTGAAAATATTTTTCTGTTATACCCTGCACACGATTAACCACCATCAGCGCCTCCCGCAGTAAAGTATATTCCCGGTTGCTCAATTCCTGCGGATTTATGTAGTTGTCCGGCTCTTTCCCCTTACGCATTTTAGCCATGGCATCCCGGATACGCAGCATCATCAGGGTTTCATAGGCAGTTTTGATATGCTCTAAATCATTGCTCTTAAGCAGCTTCAATTTATCCAGTTTGAGCAGTCTTTCAAAAGTATTGGTCTCCGTAAGCCCTTCATGCAGAATAAATATACGAATACAATCTACAATATGCACAGAGGCCGCTGTTTTCAGGTTGATCATGTTACGGTATTCGCCCGAACGTTCAGTTTGTATTTGCCGGAACCAATTGACCGGCACTTTTTTAAGCAGAGTATCCTGCAATAAAAATTTCAGTAAAATGGGAGATAAGCGATACGTCTTGGCCACATTTTGACGAAGCTGGTTGTAAAGCTCTATTTCTCCATATATGGGGCGAAAATCAAGGAAGATAGTCATAAGGCGCACATTTTGCGGATCAAGCTCCCTGATCCAATTGTTGAGAGTACGATACCAACCTTGCAGTGAATGGCACCAATCGGGGTTGTTGCCCATGACCTTTCCATTACAGCGCCGAAAACCGTACTGCTCTAACCCCGCCACCACTTTTTCCCCCAGCTGCAGGAAATACTCTTTTATTTTTTCCTCCTGTTCCTGGTCTGCTGTATCCTCAAAGATAATCGCATTATCCTGATCGGTGCGGGCAAATTGCTCTTTACGGCCACTGCTGCCCATTGTCACCCAACAGTATGAGACCGGCGGCGGGCCATACCCCTCATCTTTCATTTTTTGTTCGGCTATTTCAATAACCTTACGCGTGATCCGATCGTAAAACTCCGTAATAAGCGCAGTAATCTCCTGCACAGTGGCCCGTTCCACCAACATGGCCTGCAAAACCTGATCCACATCGGAACGTTGTTTAATCAGTTCTTCAATCGTTGTGCTTCCTTCAATCCGGCTGACAATGGCAAAAGAGCCTGTTTCCCTTGATTTGATCAGGTCCTGTATTACAACGATACCACTTAATTTCTGCTCTTCATTTATTACTACAAGATGCTTGATACGGTGCTTTACCATTAGCAAAAAAGCTTGATAGGTAAAATCATGCATATTTATGGTAATCAAGTTATCGCTCATAAGCTCAGCGGCGGTTTTTTTGGCACCTTCCTGTAGATCAGGGCTGAGAAGAACCTTTGTTACCAGATCCCTTTCTGTAATAATGCCCCGCGGCTCATCACTATCCATCACAACAACTGAACTGACTCTGTTATTCTGCATAATGGCAGAAACCTGTCTGGCGTCTTCATCAATGGCACATGTTACCACAGGGGAAGTCATAACCTCGTCAACGCGACGGCGAAAACCCACTCTGCCCGGTATTTCAATTTCCTCTTCATCGTAAAACTTCTGGTAAAATATGCGTAGGCGGCTTGAGAGTAATTGAAAAAAATAGGCAGCAAAATCAGGAACTTCGGTCAGGATTTTTTCCAAATGCTCATGGGGAATGACGTAACAACGGGTAAATTCCACAGCCCGGGCTGAAGCCGTATATTCATCCCGGGAAAAAACAAAAGACTCCCCCATCAGTTCCAAGGAACCACGGTACCCTGTGATCGTTTGCCTGCCTATCCTGTCCGTGACCGTAATCTCTACCCTTCCATCAACAGCCAGGTAAAGCACTTGCCGGGAACTTTCCCCTTGAATTGCCACGTATGTACCGGCAGGATAATCCTCCTCGCTCAAAACCGCAGCCGTTTCCAGCAGTTGAGCCTCCCCCAGGCAATCAAAAGGTTTAATTTTTCGCAATATTTCCACCCGTTTCGCCAGAATACTGCTGTTTGTCTCCAAATATAAGGATCTCCTTCCTGCTTTTTATTTTTTCTTGCGTATTTTCTTACAAAATTGATCCTATACTCTTGTTTTTTTAGGTCAGTTAATATAGAATTTTTACTGTTAGCCATAAAACGTTGTTCAGGATAAACGGAGGTTACTAATATGACAACCATTCTGCCAATAAAAGGGGTGCGCTATCCACCCGGGGCCGGGTGCGACTTCAAAGAACTGGTCACCCCGCCCTACGATGTGATTACCCCGGAACAGCAGGAGCAGTTTTACCAAAAAAGTTCTCATAATATAATTCGACTTGAATATGGAAAAATCCTTCCCGGCGATGACGAATACAATAATCGTTACACCCGTGCAGCAAAAACGTTCCGGGACTGGCTGGACCAAAAGATCCTTATTCAGGAAGCGGAAGAGGCAATCTATCTTTATGAGCAGCATTTTATTTACAAAAATCACTACTACATGCGTCAGGCCATTTTCTGCGGCGTAGGGCTTTCACCTTTCAGCGAAGGCAATGTCATTCCCCACGAAGAAACACTGGATAAGCCAAAAGTGGATCGTTTGAAGTTGTTACAGCACTGTGAGGCAAATTTCAGCCCAATTTTTAGCCTTTATAAAGATCCTAACCGTATTGTAGAGAGTCAGGGGAGTTATTACAAGAAAAAATTGGCGCCGGTAATAAATTTTAAAGATGATGATGGGCATCTCCACAAGCTTTGGGCCATAACGGAAAAAGATTTCATCAAACTGGTACAGAAATTTTTTCGGCATAAGCGTATTTATATCGCTGATGGACATCACCGTTATGAAACGAGTTTGCAATATTACGAGGAAAAGAAAGGGGAACTTGGCAGTGCAGAAAATTATGGCCATACATTGATGGCACTGGTGAATATACACGATGAGGGGTTGCTTACTTTCCCCACACATCGCCTGGTTACAAAGAGCAAATTGAGTACAGAAGTTCTGCTCAAGGAGCTAAATAAAGTCTTCTCCGTTTCAGAGTGGCCCGCACCGCAGAACAGGGAACAACTGACCAACCTGTTGGATCGGTTTCTCAGCGGTTCACAGGATAATAAATTCTCCTTTGGCCTTTATACCAAGGATAAACGCTTTTTCGTTCTTACCGAAGAAAACCGGCCTTTCCCCTGGCTGGATACGGTAGTATTACAGGAAGTGGTCTTTACGGGAATTTTCGGCCTGAATAGTTCCGATATTCGTAACAAAACGGACATCCGTTATGCCCGTGATGAATGGGAAGCCAAGGCGGCTGTAGACCAGGAAGATGCTCTTTATGCCTTCTTTGTGAATAAGCCTTCAATGGAAGAGATCGTTAATCTTGCGGAAAAAGGAATGCGCCTGCCGCAAAAGACCACTTATTTCTTCCCCAAATTTTTAACGGGAATGGTGATAAACAAACTGGCGGTATAAAAATGTCAGTCGACAATGGCAGTCTAACGTACGGTAGTTGCACATTATCAATTAAGATTTTGACTCTTAACATTTGACATTTGACTTTCTTTATTCACTCACTTTTGACTTTGTTTAAATATCCCAGTATTGTTTATGCTTTTCTTTAATACTCTGAATAACACCTTCTGCAGCAGGTCCCTCTGCAGGCCGTGCGTCCTCCTCCAGGGGCAGTCCCCACTCGCCAATTGTGTTAAGTACGTTAAAAACAATGTCCGCCTGTGCATCCACATTATAGCCGCCTTCCAGGAAAAGCAGCATCTTGCCCCCGGTGTGTTTTGCTGCCCCCCGGGAGAGCAGAGCTGCCATTTGGGCATACCACTGTTTACTCAATTTCATAGAGGCCAGGGGATCATCCCGGTAGGCATCCTGACCGGCAGATACAAGGAGAATCTGGGGTTTGTAAGCATCCATCACAGGCAGGACAATTTCATTGAATAGTAAAAGGTAATCCGCATCGCCACAGCCGGGCGGCATGGGAGCGTTGATTGTATAGCCGACCCCTTCCTTCTTGCCCACCTCCCCAAGCCCCCCGGTGCCGGGATAAGCAGGGCTCTGATGCACGGAAAAGAAAAGCACTTCCTTTTCTTCCTCAAAAACATGCTGGGTACCGTTCCCATGATGCACATCCCAGTCCACAATCATGATCCGCTCCAGGCCGTACTCCTTTTGCAGGATACGGGTGGCAATGGCAATGTTGTTAAAGATACAAAATCCCATAGCCCGGTTTGCCTCGGCATGGTGGCCCGGCGGACGGAGCAAGGCAAAGACTTTTTCAAGTTTGTTGCTCATTACCGCCTCCACAGCATCAATACCGCCCTGTACCGCCCGCCGCGCTATCTCATACGAGTCGGGCGTAATATAGGTGTCCATGTCCAGTTGGCTACGCCCCTCCCGGCAGGCTTGCTCCACGCTTTTGATATAAGCTTCGCCGTGGATCAGGGCGATCTTTTCCAGGGGGGCCTCCTGCTGGGGAACGATCAACGGCAGATTGGGAAGCACCCCTTTCTGCTCCAGTTTGCCCATGATCGCTTCCAATCGTTCTTTGCATTCAGGATGATAATAATTGGTGTGAAGCAGATAATCCTCATGAAAAACAATCCCCGTCTTACTATCCTTCATGCTGCGCAATACCTCCTCTTAATCAGTTGTTTCGAGAGATGATTCCTTGAGCAGTCGCCACAGAAATGGGTTCTGTTTACGCACAACCAGCGGCCTGCCTCTTTGGTTTACAAAAGCATGGACAGTCTCCCCGCTGACCAGCAAGGTCTCCTTTTCACCCACCTTAAATATATCGTATTGAAAGCCAAGCCTGACTTCCTGGAGCATTTTTAAAGACACAACAACACGCAACTCGTCATCGTAGCGTGCAGGGAATTTATATTCACAGTATGCTTCGATTACAGGCAGAAATATTTCACTTTGCTCCAGGCTCTTATAACTCATACCCAGGGAACGTAAGAATTCGCACCTGCCCACTTCAAACCAGACAAAATAATTTGCATAGTAGACCAGCCCCATCTGGTCCGTATCTTTATAGCGTACCCTTAAAAATGTTTCCACTTGCTTCATTTACCTATCCCCTCCCCCGGAAAAGAAAGTCAAAGTCGAAAGTATAAATTCAGAATGCTAATAAACCGTAACCCGCCCACTGTAGATCAACCCTCGTAAAGCGTCAACTGTAACCAGCTGCCCGGCGGTTATGGTGTCTGTAGCTCTTTGGACTCCCACTATCACCGGGATACCCAGCTCAATGCCGGCAATGGCAGCATGGGAAGTGAGGCCGCCCCTTTCCGTAATTACAGCTGCAGCCTTCTCCATGGCCGGGATATAACCTTCATCTGTTTCTTGCGCCACCAGGATTTGGCCGGGACTGATGTTCCTGGCCTCCTGCGCTGTTAAAGCCAGGTGTACCGTACCAGTTGCGGCGGTGCGCCCTACCCCCTGGCCACGCAGAATTACATTCCCTACAGTTTCAATCCGCATATAATTTGTTGTCCCCGTCAATCCCACCGGCACCCCTGCAGTGAAGATAACCAAGTCGCCATTGTCAATGAGCGCTGCTTCAAGGGCAGCTTTTACAGCAGTGTTGAAAACCTCATCGGTAGTATAATCAAGCGATGAAACAAGGGGATATACACCCCAGGTAAGGGTCAGTTCCGCTGCAACTCTCTCACTGGGGGTTACAGCGATGATGGGGGCACGGGGTTTATATTTGGAGACCATGCGTGCCGTATATCCCGACTGAGTGGCTGAAATAATTGCTGTTGCTCCTAATTCCTGGGAAGCGCGACAGGTAGCGTAACTGATTGTATCAGTAATCGATTTCTCAAGTTCAGGATCCAGGTGTTCCAGAATCCTTTTATACTCCAGAGCCTCTTCCGTGCGAAGGGCAATGCGTGCCATCGTTTTAACCGCTTCCACGGGAAATAATCCCGCTGCCGTCTCGCCGGAGAGCATCAGGGCATCGGTGCCGTCAAAGATGGCGTTGGCAACGTCGCTTGCTTCCGCCCGGGTAGGGCGGGGGTGCCGCATCATGGAATCGAGCATCTGCGTAGCTGTAATCACCGGTTTGCCCGCCCTGTTGCAGGCAACGATTAGCTTCTTCTGGATCAGGGGAACATCTTCCGCCGGGATTTCCACTCCCAAGTCTCCCCGGGCAATCATAATGCCATCAGCAACATCCAGAATCTCAGGAAAATTATCAATCCCCTCTTCGTTCTCGATTTTTGCGATGATCTTTATTTGTCCGCTTTGCTCTTCCACAAGTTGACGGATCGCAAGAACATCGCCTGCGCTGCGAATAAACGAAGCGGCCAGGTAATCTGCCTGCTGCTCCAGGGCAAAGCTGATATCCCGAATATCCTCAGGTGAAAGTGCAGGCAGGCTGATTGATATTCCGGGCAGGTTGATACTTTTACGCGAACCAAGGATCCCACCATGTTCCACACGGGAGATAATCTCGGTGTCAGTGATCTTTTCGGCTTTAAGAGCAATGATGCCATCGTCTATCAGAATAAGTGCTCCCGGTGCGAGATCACCCGGTAAACCTTTATAGTTAACACTGACTCTGCACTCGTCCCCCTCCACCTGCTCTGTTGTCAGGGTAAACAGATCCCCTTCTTTAAGCTCAACTTCACCCTGGCAAAAGCTTCCCAGGCGCACCTCCGGGCCGCGGGTATCCATAAGAATACCCACTCTTTTACCCAGTTGCCCCACAGCCTCGCGTAAGCTGATGATACGCTCCCCGTGGTCCGCCAGCGTACCATGGGAAAAATTGAGCCTGGCCACATCCATACCGCTGCGCATCAGCGCCGTTAATACTTCCATCTTCTCAGAAGCGGGGCCGATGGTACAGACAATTTTGGTACGCCGCATGGGAGAATCTCCACCTTTCATTAACAGTCCGATATAACTTAGATCGCCAGAATTGCCGCCAGTTTGTAATCGTCCCAATTTAACTCCTTGGGGTTTTCAAAAACCTCTTTAAAAGGAGTAGCCTTAATTTCCCCTTTATAGAAACCGGCCATCAGGCCGCTTTTGCCCTCCATTAACAGATCCACCGCTTTTGCCCCCAGGCGGCTCGCCAGAATGCGATCAAAAGCTGTGGGAGTCCCGCCACGCTGCAAGTGGCCCAGGATGGTGACACGCACATCCAGATTTAAAATTCTACTTATCTCATCTCCAATGTGCGTAGCGCTTGCGGCCCCTTCCGCCACAAGGATTACACTGTGCAACTTACCCCGCTGTGCGCCCCGTTGCAGACGATTACAGATCTCCGTCAGATCAAAAGGAGCCTCGGGGACGATGATAGATTCGGCACCACCGGCCAGACCGGCCTGCAGAGCGATATTTCCGCTGTCTCTCCCCATCACTTCGATCACATAGATACGCTCGTGGGAGGTGGCCGTATCACGGAGCTTATTGATAGCATCAGTGACAGTGTTGACTGCCGTATCAAAACCGATACAATGATCTGTAAAAGCAATATCATTATCGATGGTGCCTGGCACACCCACGGTCTTGATCCCGGCCTCATGCAACACCCTGCCCCCACGGAAGGAACCGTCGCCGCCAATCACCACCAGGCCCTCAATCTGCTGGTCCTGTAGGAAGGTGATGGCTTTGGCCTGCCCCTCCGGTGTTAAAAACTCGGGCGAACGGGCCGTCAACAGGATCGTTCCGCCACGATGAATAGTATCAGCCACAGAGCCCAGTTGCATGGGCATGATCTCATGATTAATCAACCCCTGAAAACCCCGTTTGATTCCAAATACATTCAGCCCGTGGAAGATGCTTTTGCGCACTACCGCCCGCACGGCAGCATTCATCCCGGGCGCGTCACCGCCGCTGGTAAATACAGCAATATTTTTCATATAATTCCTCCAATTATAACCTTAATAATACACTACCATATATTTTTCATTTTCAATTTCAGTATTCGCTCCCATATTCATTTTAATCCCTGTTTTTATGCCCGGAAACTGCTCCCGGCCGCACTGGCGCGCACACAGCCAGGTCCCAGTAATTTTTCAATCCTTTGCAATAACTGATCATCCTCCCTCACCCAGCATTCCTGCCCGGTAAGCACCAGCTTTTCGCCTTTATTAAAATAAAGATAAACCGGAACCTGGCCGTGATAAGATACCAGCAGCTCCCTTAAGTCTATCAACTCCTGCAGGCTCAGTTCTTCATCAATGCGGATAAAGAACTGCCTAGGTTCCTGTGGCAGGAAAGATATCTCTCTGGCGATGATTTTCACTGCTTCCTCTTCCTTTAGATCCGTATTACCACTCAGGAGAATAACCTTGTCTTCCTGCAGTCTATTTTGGTGCCGTTCAAAAAGGTCGCTGAAGACGATAACCTCTACCTCTCCCGTAAGATCTTCCACCTGCATGAAGCACATAGGTTGTCCTTTTTTAGTATAAATCTGGCGCAGGGAACTAATCATTCCTGCTATCGTTACCGGTCGGCGGTCTCCCGCCTCAGTCAATTCAGCCACTGGAATAACCCGCTTTAAATTCTCAATGATCACACCGTACTGATCCAGGGGATGAC
The DNA here is from genome assembly GCA_007122565.1 of Syntrophomonadaceae bacterium. Lineage (GTDB taxonomy): Bacteria > Bacillota > Dethiobacteria > DTU022 > UBA8154 > UBA8154. Next base: position 12,420 of record SKTJ01000113.1, read on the forward strand.
CGGAAATATAAAGGCCCACCATCTCCTTTTCCAAGGCCAGTTTTTCCTTGGCAGAGAATTCGGGAATGGGTGGGAGAAGATCATCGTCGCTACCACCAAAGGCCGTATCTTCGAGAAAAGAAAAGACGGAGATTTGTCCGTTCTGCCTTTCTTTTTCCATCTGGTGCCCATAGGCAAGAGCTTTTTCCATAATATTTAAATATTGGGCACGAAAACCCCCCAGTGAATCAAAAGCACCACTTTTAATTAAACTTTCCACAACCTTACGGTTGCATGCCGGCACTTTGCGACAAAAATCGTGCAAACTGATAAAACGGCCTTCCTGTTCCCTGATCCGGATAATGGCCTCAATAGCGCCCCGTCCCACATTTTTAATCGCCTCCATCCCGAAACGGATGCGATTCTCTCCAATTTTGGTAAAGTTCACTTCACTTTCATTTACATCCGGAGGCAGAATCTCAATCCCCTGACGGCGGCAATCAGCAATGTACAGGGAAATCTTATCGCTGCTGGACATTACTCCCGTTAACAGAGCTGCCATGAATTCCACCGGGTAATTGGCTTTAAGGTAAGCAGTCTGGTAGGCAATAAGGGCATACGCAGCCGCATGAGATTTATTAAAGCCATAAGAGGCAAACTTAACAATCAGATCATATAACTTATCTCCCAGCTTCCGGCCGTAGCCTTTTTGCTCCACCCCATTGACAAAGATAACACGCTGCTCGTCCAGGATTTCCATTTTCTTCTTGCCAATAGCGCGGCGCAGCAAATCGGCCTGACCGAGGGTGAACCCGGCCATGCGAGCCGCAACTTCCATGATCTGCTCCTGATAAACCATTACACCATAAGTTTCCTTTAGCACCGATTCCAGCTCAGGGTGTGGATACTTTATGGCCCTTGTTCCGTGTTTGCTTTCAATAAATACGGGGATCTGCTCCATTGGCCCGGGACGGTAGAGGGCCACCACCGCAATAATATCCTCGAAGCGGGTAGGTTTTAGTTCCCGCAGCACAGAGCGCATGCCGCTGCTTTCCAGTTGGAATACTCCGGCGGTCTCGCCCTGGGATAGGAGGGCAAAAGTACTTTTATCCTCCAGGGGAATATCATCCACAAACAG
>SKTJ01000208.1 GCA_007122565.1 Syntrophomonadaceae bacterium
CCATGAGTCCGGGAAGCATCCACGCCGTTTTCCAAACGCTACAGGAGTTGGTTTTTAACGGTTCCGAATTGGTTGTAGTTTATGCTATCCGGGGTAGGCGGGGAACCCAGGTTAACGAAGACAATGGATACTCCCTGGCTGAATGGATCAATAAAATGAAGATAGAGCATTTTTTCTCCACCTCAAGCATCAACCACGTGGATGAAAAAAACGAAGTGCTCCCGGAAGAAAAGGAAGCTTTTTTACGGGGTGTGCGCACCGGCGGAGCTGCCACAAGGCACTTTGACGACTTGGAAGAAGCATTGGCCCAGGCCGTGACGGTAACAACCCCGGGCACTTCCACCCTGCTTTTACTGGGAGCCCAGGGCATGGACGCGGGCCTTAAGATTATACAGGAACAATACTCCCAGGCAAATGACCTCGTGCCTGCCACGCACAGGGAGTAGAGAGGAAAAAATAATGGCATCGCAGAGAGAACAGTGGAATTCCCGCACCGGTTTTATCCTGGCAACCGTAGGCTCAGCTGTGGGCCTGGGAAACGTGTGGCGCTTTCCCACGGTGGTTGTGCAAAGTGGTGGCGGGGCCTTTGTGTTGCTTTTTTTAGCGATTGTACTGGTTATCGGGGTGCCGGCGATCATCGTTGAGTTAACACTGGGGCGCCGCAGTCAAAAAAATATCCTTGGTACGTTTCTTATCCTGGCGCCGGGAACTAAGTGGTGGGTCGCGGGTTTATTCAGCCTGGTTGCAGTATTTGTAATTCTGTCGTTTTATTCCGTCATCGCCGGCTGGGCAGCCATTTATTTTGTGGGCAGCCTGCTTGGAATTTTTAGCGGCCTGGAAACAGAAGGGCTAACCCTGCTCTTCGGTGAGATCGCCGGGCACGGGTTCTTGTCATTGCTCGCCCAGGGGATATTTATGCTTGCTACAATTATTATTGTCTCTACAGGAATAACGGGGGGAATTGAACGCTGGAGCAAGTTTTTAATGCCGGGAATTATCGTGATTCTTTTTATGCTGCTGGGTCGGACACTTCTTTTGGAAGGAGCCTTGGAAGGGGTGCTGTGGTTTCTTACCCCCGATCTGTCCCAGATAAATCTAGATGTGGCCCTCAGTGCTGTGGGCCAGGTATTTTTCAGTTTCAGCCTGGGCATGGGTGCCATTTTAACGTATGGCAGTTACCTTTCCCCCCGGGAAAATATTCCCCAGAGTGCCATCCTTATCGGTTTTGCCGACGTAGCAATCGCGTTGCTGATGGGTTTAATTATAATTCCGGCCTTGTTCGTATTTAATGTACAACCGGAAGTGGGCCCCGGTATAATCTTCGTTACCCTGCCCGCCATATTCAACACCATTCCCGGGAGCATGGTCTGGTCAGCTCTTTTCTTTTTAATGCTTACCTTTGCCGCCCTTACTTCTGCCGTATCTTTGCTGGAGGTGGGAGTAGCCTACTTTATGGATGCCCGGAAGTGGTCCCGCCGCGCTGCCACAGTCCTGCTGGGCTCTCTTATATTTCTAATTGGCGTACCGTCCAACCTCTCCCAGGGCATATGGTCTAATGTCCTCATTTTTGGCAGAGACTTTTTAGATTTGATGGATTTTACTGCTTCGAGCATCCTCTTGCCCCTGGGAGGCTTTTTCACTGTAATATTTTTAGCCTGGATCTGGGGTACGGAAAACGCGTTAAAAGAGCTAAACAAAGGCGCCTCCACTTTTATGTGGGGAAGCGGCTGGGCCTTTCTCGTAAAATATATCATCCCTGTAGCCATTTTATATATTTTTGTAAGTGGAATGTTGTAATGGGAATGCAGAATTCAGAGTAATCCACGGATGTGTGGCAAGGTCATATATTCTTTGTCCTGTCTTCTGACCGTTTTTTGGTTTATAATTATAATTAAATAAAAAATTATAAACCAAAGGAGGCGCAATCATACATGCTTTGTGAGCAGTGTCAAAATGAATTTCCGGAAAATGAGCTTATCAATCATGCCGGGAAGAAGGTCTGTGAAGACTGCCAAGTAGAAGCTTTGAGCGTCCCTAAAACGTGTAACCCCATGGCCGTGCGCTCCGCACGCAATACCCGGGAAAGCCTCGGGCAAAAAGGTACTGCCGGCCTCTTACCGATTCAGGAGAAAATTTACGAATACATCAAGAATGGAGAAAAGGTAACCAAGGTAAAGACAGCCCAGGCATTTAATCTTTCCCCAAAAGAAATGGAAACGCACTTCGCTGTACTGAGACATTGCGAACTGGCCCGGGCATATAAAGAAGGAACCGAAATCTACCTCACAACATTCAAAGAGGAATAATTCCCCAAAAGAGGTCTGCCCCCTGTAAATTTTACCCAATTTTTACGGTTTTACAATTTTTCCGGCTTTGAATATACGATTTATTTGGCTTAGGGCGGTAATATCTTCCAGGGGGTCACGGTCTAGGATCAGCAGGTCCGCCTGTTTACCAGGAGTTAGCGTGCCAACTTCATCACCAATGCCCAGCAGTGCGGCGGCAGTCTGAGTGGCGGCGGTAATCGCTGTCAGCGGGGTCATCCCCTGCTCTACCATGAGCTTTAACTCCATGTGGCTTTGGCCATGTTCGTTAAAAGGGGTGCCTGCATCCGTACCCATGGCTATTTTAACACCTGCTTTTAAAGCCATCTGAAAACTCTTTTTATGTTTTTCCATAATGTTTTTATTCTTGGCAACGATATACTGGGGGATACCTGCGTCCAGTCCTTTGAGATTAATCCAATAAGGGGCGGACAGGGTAGGTACCAGGTAAACGCCACGTTCCAACATCATCTCCACCGCTTCTTCATCCAGGATCATACCGTGTTCAATGGAGGTAATGCCAGCACGGATCGCGTTTTTTATCCCCTCTGTCCCTTGAGCATGGGCGGCAGACCTTTTCCCCGCCTTGAGGGCTTCCGTAATTGCGGCACGCATCTCCTCTTCCTCCAATTGGGGTGAACCCGGTTCCACACCGGGCGTCAATACGCCCCCCGTGGCCATCAGCTTAATTAAATCAGCCCCGGCTCTCAGCTGTTGCCGCGCTCCTTTGCGCAGTCCTTCGGGGCCATCCACTTCCAAACCGCAGGACCAGGCATGTCCGCCGGTCATGGTCAGAATCTGGCCACAGGCCACAATGCGCGGCCCCGGTACAATCCCCAGCGCCACGGCGTTTCGTAAATCCAGATTGGCAAAGTTGCGCCACCCCAGATCCCGCACAGTGGTAACACCGGCGCGGAGTGTTTTTGCCCCGTTGCGCACGGCGCGGATTGTGGCTGTGTTATCGGACTCCTGCAGGGCAAGGCTCAGCGGGTCCGCAACAGGATCGAAGAACAAGTGGACATGGGCATCGATCAGTCCTGGCAGGACCGTCTTGCCGGTGAGATCCAGTACCTCAGCCCCCTCCGGAACGGGAACTTCCCCGGCCTTACCCACACCGCTGATTGTATCATTATCAATTACAAGCAGAGCGTCTTCCACAGGGGCACTGCCGGTACCATCAATCAGCTGAAATCCCTTGAGCACTTTCATTTAATCACGTCCTAATTTGTTTTTTGCTTAAACTTTTGTTTTGTAGTCCTAATATACCACTTATCTGCTCAGGCTAAAAGTATTTCTGTTATTATTTCCCAAAGGGGTCTGACCCCCCTGTAATTTTTCCAATTAGTATGCTATCCAGGTAAACAAAAACAGGCCTGTTTACCAATTAGGCAAAAAGACCTGTTTTTAAAATTAATCCGGCAGGGACCTACTCTCCCGGGGGCTCTCGCCCCGAGTACCA
>SKTJ01000020.1 GCA_007122565.1 Syntrophomonadaceae bacterium
CCCGAACCATAATCTTTCTTCCGTTCACCCTTATTCTCACTGCGGCAAACCGCAACAACAGTCCCAACAGCCACACCTATTCCCCCTTCGCTAAAAGATTGATGTTTCTACACATCGCCATGTCACGGGGACAGTTATTCTAAATACCATATTCATCTTTTTCTGTGTGTTCTACGTAATCTTTGCCTTTTTTATTGTATTCTGTGGTAATCCTTAGGTTTTATCTTCTGTGGTCCGGCTTAGCCGCCAATTTGGAACATTGATCTCTTTTCCTGTAATTGCACGCTTCGCTCATGCGAATTAGATGCGGCGAACCGGGGATCTGTGCGTAGCGCTACCGCTTCCCGGAATTTTATCTTTAGCTGCTCTACGTCCCCCAGGGCGGACCGCAGGTCTACCTCGGCATCGGAGAAAAGACACGGTTTCAGTCTGCCATCAGCCGTTACCCGCAGTCGGTTACAGCTTGCACAAAAATGACGGCTCAGAGGCGAAATAAGACCAATTTTCCCAACCGCCCCCTGCAAGGAGTAGTAGCGGGCCGGGCCTCCACCGTGTTCCCCTTGCACTTCCTGCAGGGGCGCTACGGAGCGGGCTATCTCCAGCACTCTGTTCAAATCGAGAAAGTAGTCTGACCAATTACCCTGCTGACCTGCTGTTGGCATGTATTCGATAAAGCGAACATGCAGATCCCGATCAATAGTAAGCCTGATAAATTTTTCAATCTCGTGATCATTGATCCCTTTAAGCAGGACCACGTTTAGCTTAACCGGGCCAAGGCCCGCATTAAAAGCGCACTTGATACCGGTCAGAGTACTCTTGAGCCTTCCACCCTGTGTAATCTGCTTAAAATTTATTTCATCCAACGAATCGAGACTGATATTAACCCGTTTCAGTCCGGCCGCTGCCAGCTCTTCCGACATTTTTTCCAGAAGCATGCCGTTTGTTGTCAGGGAAACATCGTCCATTCCCTTAATACCGGCAACAGCAGCGACAATCTCCACAATATCAGCACGGAGCAGCGGTTCACCGCCGGTGAGGCGTATCCTGGAGATCCCAAGCGCCACGGCAACTTCGCCGATCTGGCGGTAATCGTCAACCGTAAGCTCTTCTTCATCTGTATTCTCAACAGTACACCGGCCTGGATCGGACCTGCAATAAAAACAGTTTAAATTGCATTTATCTGTAACAGACAAGCGCAGATAGTTAATCGATCTGCCGAAAGAGTCTAGAAGTTTTTTTGTCATCGGTTGCGCCTCTCCCTTCAACTACTCTATCCGTTCCTGTTCATGGATATAAGCCTCTGCCCAGCGGAATATATCCGGGGAATTGATATTTATAAATGATAGCTGTTTCGGATCATGTATATTAACGACGTCCGCATGGATTTCTTTTGCATGCAGCTTTGTGAAAAGGGCAGTTATTTTATATTTTTGCTGCAGCAGCGCCTCATTGAACACGGGCAGGCTTGTTTTATTATAAAAGGAAAACATGGGCTGATAATAGCCGTCCATTTTTGGTGTAACCAGATCGTATTCCCGGGCAAAAGAAGACATATGTTTAATCAGTGACAGAGAAATAAAAGGCATATCACAAGCTATAATAAAACAAGATGAGTGGGACGCCACCGTTATAGCAGTATGAATACCCCGCAAAGCGTTTTTTTCACCATCCTTATGAATATCTTCTGCCAAACATACTGGCAAGTATGCCATTTTTGCCGGATCATCGGTAACAACGATCACTTCCGCAAATAGTTTACCTAATTCATATACAATTATATCAATCAGGCGTTTGCCTCCCAATTCCAGGAACGCCTTGTTTGTACCCATTCTCTTACTGTCCCCACCTGCCAGCACAGCTGCAGAAAGAGTTAGCAGTTGCTTGCTTACGATTGTTCCTTTGCCTCCTTTTCCGCCTTCCGCCTACGTTTCCGCTCTGTAAGCCGGACAAGAATAACCCCGATTTCGTAAAGCACCAGCAACGGAGCGACCATTAATAGCTGGGAAAAGATATCAGGTGGCGTAATCACTGCAGATAAGACTGCCATGACCAGGATGGCAAACTTACGTTTATTTCTTAAGAACTGAGACGAAATGAGTCCTATCCTACCTAGAAACCAGAAAACCACAGGAATCTGGAAAACAACACCAAAAGATATTAAAAAAGTAACCACAAAGGAGATATAATGGCTTATTGTAAAGAGGGGCTGCAGGGTTTCAGTTTCAAAACCCATAAAAAATATCAGGGCAAAGGGGAAAACAATGTAATAACTAAAAGCCATGCCCAGAAAAAATAAAAGATTCATAAATATTAAGAGTGGTACAATCGTACGTCTCTCCACCCGGCGCAACGCCGGCATAATAAAAGCGAGCACCTGGTAAAACGTTATGGGCAGTGTCAATACAGCCCCGGCAGTGAAGGCAAGCCGTATCTGTGCCATAAATGCTTCAGCCGGTGTGGTATAAATAAGGCTCATTTCTCCCGCAGGAGCGGTCAAAAAAGCGAGTATTCCATCCACAAAAGCAAAGCTTGCTATTGCTGCGACTAAGATTAGCGCAGCAATTATAATAAACCGTTTACGTAGTTCATCCAGATGCCCAAATAAGCTCATTTCATCTTCTTTGTTTTTTGCCACCACGACCCCTGCCCTCTGTAGTCATCTCTGTAGGGGCGGACGACCCTGTCCGCCCGCAGAAGCCTGAGACCTGATTATGGTTGTAATCTTTCTGGTTTATGTCTCCTGCTTCCTGCCTCTTACTTCTAATCTCATACTTCTTCCTTTATGCATCTTTCCTCTTTAATCTTTAAACCCATACCTCCCTGCTTCTTGCTTCTTGCTCTTTATGCATCCTTTTCTTCGCTTTTATCGGTCGTTTTCTCCACATTGTCTTCGTCGTCTTTTCCACCCACTGCGTTTCTGAAGTTCCTAACCGCTTGTCCCACAGACCTGCTAAGACCCGGCAATTTGCCCGGCCCGAAGATAATCAGCACAATGGCCAGAATCAGGACAACTTCTACCCAGCCAATCTTTCCGAGAAATGGCACTAGCAATACCCCCTTATTAATTAAGTAAAACGATTCCTAATGTTTTGCCTCTTCGCCTGATTCGTTTTTCAGAATTTCACTTTCATCCTGATCGGCAGAAATTTTATCTTCTTCCGCTGATTCCTCCCCTGTATCCAATTCCGGTTGATCTGTTTCATCTGCTGCTTCATTCTGGTTACTACTTTCCTTTGTTTCCTTTGTTTCTTTATCTCCCTCGATAATCCCATCATCGTCATCAAAGGAAACAGTCTTGCTGATTTCCGTAGTAGCCTGCCTGAATTCCCGCAGGCCCTTTCCAATGGATCGTCCTATTTCCGGCAGCTTACGCGGGCCGAAAATAATCAGTGCAATCACTAAAATCAAAATAAGTTCTGGCAATCCGATTTTACCAAACAATAGCAACCATCCTTCCTAAATGATTTTTATTATCCCTTGCTACGTATCAAAACTATTATCGCTTTAATTACCTGTTTCGTCAATCCTTTATTACGCTCAGCCATCTATTTGCATAAAAAAAGTAAGGGAGAAAGTAACCGGAAAAAAAGCAGCCCACATCACAATAAAGGCATGTTTTCCCAAAGGGGTCTGACCCCCCTGTAATTTTTTCAATTAGTATGCTATCCAGGTAAACAAAAACAGGCCTGTTTACCAATTAGGCAAAAAGACCTGTTTTTAAAATTAATCCGGCAGGGACCTACTCTCCCGGGGGCTCTCGCCCCGAGTACCA
>SKTJ01000182.1 GCA_007122565.1 Syntrophomonadaceae bacterium
TACCTGCTGCTCCGTAACTGCACGCGCCGCCTCCAGGACATGCCAGAGCATGGGCCTGCCACAGAGTGGATGCAGTACTTTTGCCAGGGATGAGTGCATGCGTGTCCCCTCACCTGCCGCCAGAATAACCGCCCAGGGGTGCTGCATAATCTTTGCCTCCTTATAAAAACAGTTAGATAGCTGGTAGTTGGTAGCAGATAGGCAAAACAAAAATCTACCGCTATCCCCTACCCCCTACCTGCTACCCGCTATCTTTCCGCCATCATCTGTCTTGCCAGTGTCAGGTCGGAGGGCTTATCTATGTCGAAGCCGATCTCCGGATAATCGCTGATTACGGCTTGGGCTTTTAGTTTTAGCAAGCCGGAAAAACGTTCTTCCAATCCGGCAATAGTCAGTTTTTTTGTTATAAATTTTAAGGCAAAGCCTGCCCCCAACAGCGAGACCATTTTCAGTGGATTCTTGCGATATTCGAGAAAACGTTCGATTTCCGGAACAGCAGAATCAAGCATAGCTGCGTTTACCAGAAATACGTTCCCCCCTGTAAAGGTCCCCTCCTGCAGGGTTACATATGTACGCCGCACACCGGGAAAACGGCTTTCACTATGTTCCTTGCTGGAAATGGGGTAATAAAAGTCACTGTCAAAAGGCCGGCATTTATGTAACAAATTTTCCATCGCCTCAACTGTGAGCATGGGTATGTCTGCTGAGCTGATAATGGTTTGGCGTCCGTTATTTAAGCAACGATTGGCTGCCATTAGGTTTTGCAGAATGCTCCCTTGTTCCGCAACAATTTCCACCGGGTAATGATCCTGCAGGAAAAGCAAATCATCCCGGGGACCCACCACAACGACACGCTCCACCTGCTTCAGTGCACAGAGAACTTGAAGCACATAACGAATCATCTCCTGATCTCCGAGCTTAATGAGGGCTTTGCAGGATACCCCCTCATACTTTGCCAGTTCTCCTTTGCCACCACCGGCTAGCACTATACAATCCAGCAACCTTATCACCCCAAACCTTCAGTTAATGGCTTAAATGATGGTTAAATTTTTCCTCGCCCTACGTTAGTCTTCATGTACACGGGTTTATTCTGCATCCTGATTCCTGACTCCTGATTCCTGTGCGAATGTTGTTAGAATGACGCGGTAACCCTTTGCAGACAGTTCATCTCCCATTGCCCGTAATTTATCAGAATCGGGGCAAAGGGCAAAAAATGTAGGCCCACTGCCGGACAGCAATGGCATAAGCCCCATCTGCTGCAGTTCTTCTTTTAAAGAGGAAAGATTACCGGCAAGGGCAAAAGCTCCTGTTTCCAGATCGTTTATCATGAAATGATAAAGCTGTGGCACCCAATCATTTTTATCTTTAATGCGTTCCCATCCCTCCGTCAACAGCCAAATCAAATTACCAGTATTTTCACCACTTTTTATCTTATCCCAACGCAGAGAACGGTAAACCAGTGCAGTGGAAAGAACCTGACCGGGCAGAGAAATTAATAAAACGGGAATGGGGGGCAAAGTTGGCAGGGGAGCGATTCTTTCGCCACGCCCCGCTGCCAGAGCAGTTTTGCCGTGCAGAAAAAAAGGCACGTCCGAACCTAATTCTGCCGCCAGTTCCTGCAACGGCTCTAACTGCAGGTTCAGCTTCCAAAGCTTGTTCAGGCCTTTAAGAACCGCTGCTGCGTCACTGCTGCCCCCGCCCAAACCTGCAGCCACGGGAATCCTTTTGTAAAGGGTCAGGCTTGCTCCCCGTGTCGGAGCATAATGGTCTCGCAGCAGTGATGCTGCCTGAAAAGCTAAGTTCTCCTTTCCCGTTGGCAAAACAGGATCATCGCAATATAATTTCAAGTGGCCTTCCGGCATTTCTGCCATGTGCAAAAGATCCCCGAATGCCAGTTCCTGCATCACTGTTTTAAGCTCATGAAATCCGTCATCACGACGATATAAAATTTCGAGAGATAAATTAATTTTTGCCGGCGCGTGTAGTTCCAGAATATTTTGCGGGGACAAAGTATCACCCTTTGCAGATGCTCTTAATCAAATATAGCGAACCAAACGATTATTCTCTGTAATTCCCGGGATACGCCCCCGTTTGGCAATAGGTTGTCCCCCGATCTCTTTCAGATCCATGGTCATATCAATGGGACGGGCTCCGGATATATAACTGCCTACACCAAACGCCGACGCACCCGCTTCCGCAAGTTCGGGGATCCGTTCCGCAGTAATACCCCCGGAAACAAAGATGCGCACGTGATTAAATCCTGCCAGATCCAAGCGGCCGCGCACTTCCCGCACCAATCCGGGAGTAACGCCGCCCCGCTCGCCTGGCGTATCCAGGCGCACACCATCCAGGCGCTCTTTTAATGCATTGGCCACACGCATTGTTTCCTCAGCCTCGTCCTTGAAGGTATCCACCAGGATAATGCGCGGGGAATCGGCAGGCATCACTTCGTCATATAAAAGGGCCGTTTCCAATGTATCGCCTATAATAAGGATAGCGGCATGGGGAACTGTGCCAATCGGTTCGTTGTTTAAAAGTTTAGCACCGAGGATACAACTGCAGCCCTGAGCACCGCCAATCACCGAAGACCGCTCCATTACGGGAGCTACTGCGGGATGAAGGTGCCTGGCACCAAAACAAAACACCGGTTTTTCATCAGCTGCCTTACTGCAGGCCCGCGCCGCAGTGGCCCAACCAGTGGCACTGGCAAGCATTCCCAGCATCACTGTCTCATACATACCAAACTGATCATAGGGCCCGCGGATGCGCATGATTACTTCCTTTGCCTGCACATCTTCTCCCTCCGGGATGGCCCAGAGCGAGATCTCTTTGTTTTTTAAAAGGTTAAAAACTTCATCCACTCCGGCAAGCACACCGGCTTTGCTGCAAAATATTTCAGCGACCACAGACGTGTTCTCTTTGCCCGCGCGGGTTAGCAGTTCACGCGTCCGCACAAAATACACATCGGAGGTTAGCCCCTGCATAATCTCCTCGTGGGTGGCACTATGAAAGATCCGCTCTGTGTCTGCTTTATAATTCCGTACGTTTTCCATGGTCTTTAATTCGTGCTTTTCCGACATAACCTATCCCCTCTCTAGCAAACACGCTGTAGAGATTTATCCTCCCGGCTGATTAATGCATACCGGCATTTTACAATTTTTCTTACATTTTTATTATAACCTATTTCGGCACTACTGTTAAATATCCTTTTAAAATGATAAATAATCGGGGGGAGAAGCACAGGGACATAAAACAACGGGGGTGCACCCATGAGATGGGTGCACCCCCGCGGCCACCTTTACTTTTGAGGAGGAACGGTCTTATCGGCCCGCTCAATTGCCTTGCGGACCAAGTTGCCACAGTTTCGGGAAGTTACCTCCCCGAACCCTTTATTGCGTGCGATATCACCAACGCCCAGTTCATCCGCCAGCTCATATTTAAGCGTTTCAGACATAACCGCGTCACGCTTTTTTCTAGGCATGACCTCAACCCCTTTAAATTTTAATGGCGGCTTTATATTTTGTGCCGCTGGAGCAAAAATATTGCTGTTAAATAGTAGCTCAGGAGTCAGAAGTCAGGAGTAAAGAATTCAGAATGAAAGATCCGATAGATACGAATAATATTCGAATAAAACTTAGACTTCTTTAGGAAAATTAGTTAAAATTAAAGTAAAACTCAGCACTCTTGAAAAAAGGCAGGCGGACAGGGTCGTCCGCCCCTACAATTTGGATGTCAGAGGTCAGAGTGCCGGTGTGCCGGAAAAA
>SKTJ01000030.1 GCA_007122565.1 Syntrophomonadaceae bacterium
ATCTTCCCGATACTCCTGGAATTGGCGCTCCAGTTCCGCTTCATCCAATCTAAGATCAAGCCTTTCCAGTTCTTGCTGAAGGATCTTGTATTCAATTAGCAACCAAAGTATATCATCCTCCAGGAGGGCAGTTTGTTCACTCTGGCTGTAAGCTTCCTGTAAACCAGGCATATAGAGATAAACTATCCGGATAAATTCATCCACATCCTGCCGGGTGACAACCTGACCGTTTACCCGGGCCACCACATCATTAGTGGAGGTGGGAGCGTCGCAACCAGAGCATAAAAACAATAGAAGTAACGTAATAAAAAAATAAAGGGCGGGCCTTTTAATCCTTACCAAAAAAGAAACTCCCTCTCTTTTAACCTTAAATTTTTCAATATTCATATCATTATACCATTACCCTATGTATAATTAAACCAGGAGACAGAACTCAGAAACTAACACTTTATGACTGACCAGTTACCAATAAATTATGAACAAAGGAGGCGAATTAGAAGTGACTTATCAAAAAGTAACACCTGAACTGGTGGCACAGCTGACTGAAATAATCGGTTCCAAGTATGTCATTCATGATGACATGGAAAAGATGATTCCGTACAGTCATGATGAAATATTTGAAGCCGGCTACACCACCATGCCGGAAGTTGTGGTAAAGCCCCGGACAGCAAAGGAGATCTCCTTGATTATGCAGTTAGCAGTGCAGGAAAAGGTCCCTGTAACACCCCGCGGTGCCGGTAGTGGCCTTTCTGGAGGGGCCGTTCCCCTTTACGGAGGCATCCTGCTTTCTCTGGAACGGATGAACAGTATCCTGGAAATCGATATGGGAAACCTCATGGTGGTTGTGGAACCGGGAGTGATCACCAACGAGCTGAACCGCAGCCTGGCCGCAGAAGGGCTCTTCTATGCCGGCTATCCCCTAAGCCTTGAGAATTGTTTTATCGGCGGGAATGTGGCGGAAAATGCCGGAGGAGCAAGAGCGATTAAATACGGCGTTACCGGTCGTTACGTGCACGGTTTGGAGGTAGTCCTTCCTGATGGCAGAATCATGGAGCTGGGCGGGAAGCGGCTTAAAGATGTAACCGGCTATGACCTGCTGCAGCTCCTGGTAGGCTCAGAAGGGACACTGGGAATCTTCACACGCATCACACTGGGGGTGCTGCCCCTGCCACCGGCATCCGCCGTCCTGCTGGCACCTTTTCCCGATGTGGAGAGTGCTGTCAGGGCCGCTCCCCGCATGATGATCGAATCAGGTATCGTCCCTGCTGCCATTGAGCTGATAGACCGTCGCAGCATGGAGCTGTGCTGCCGCTTCCGCAATGAAAAGGTGCCCAACATGGAACAGGCTGGAAGCTACCTTTTGATCGAGGTGGACGGCACAACGGAGGAAGTGGAACAGAATTACAACACCCTTGCCGACCTATGCCTGGAAGGTGGAGCTTTGGACGTCTACGTGGCCAATACCCCCGCTACACGGGAAAAATTCTGGAAACTGCGGGCCGCCATCGGTGAAGCCCTTAAGGCTTATTGCGGTGAGAACGCCGCCGAGGATATTGTCGTGCCTCCCGCATCTATTCCCGCCCTGCTGGCAGAAGCGGAGAGTTTAAGCAACCAATACGGCCTGGAAAGCGTCTGCTTCGGCCACCTCGGCGACGGGAATCTGCACATTCATTTGCTGAAAAAAGACGAGAATATGGCCCCCGAAAAATTTCGACAAGCTATCCATGCAGTGCTTAAAAAACTCTACACCCGGGCCCGCCAACTGGGGGGAACGTTGAGCGGCGAACACGGCATCGGTCACAAACGTAAAAAATACCTCCCCTACGTGCTGGGGAAGACAGAACTTGACCTGATGCAGGGGATTAAAACCGTCTTTGACCCCAACAATATCCTAAATCCCGGTAAAATAATCGGCCCTGACCCAGAGTAACTAGTCAAATGCGACAGGGGACGGTTCTCCTTGTCGCATTTTCCATTCTTATCATTCAGGTTTTCCACGAAATGCTACGGGGAATCGACCAGGTGCCCGTTTTCCTGACGATTTTGCGACAAGGAGAACCGTCCCCTGTCGCACTGTCTTAGTGGTGCGGGCGAAGGGATTTGAACCCCCACGGGTTGCCCCACAGGATCCTAAGTCCTGCGCGTCTGCCAGTTCCGCCACGCCCGCATGTGGCCTTATTATAACGTATGGGTGAGCTTTTAGTCAACCGGACCAGACCTCTCAGTTGGAATGTGCCTGTGCGCCGTAGAGGGGCAATGGATGTGACTTGAGATAATGGTTTAACCCGGGGCACGGCCCCCGGCACTCAGTTAGTTTACATATTTTGGAGTTGCAGTTTTGCGACTCTTTTTTACTGAAGTCGTACATCATTTTAATCAGTGCATTATGGGCCTGGGTGCAGCTGGCATAGGCAAAGATGTTTGGGATGGTCAGTTCAGGGTGATACATGAAGGCTTCGCACCAGGAAACGCTTAAATCGGGCATGATTACAAATGGACTCTGGGGGTTGGCGTGGGAGCATTCGAGGAATATGGGCTGTACTCCCAATTTGCGGAGCTGTTGTATTGATACCGGGTCGATCAGGCAGAGATTAACGGCACAGTCGAAGTTGATTTGCACACGGGGCCTGATGCGACGGATGGTGCGGGTGATCTCCAGGATAATTTCTCCCATATTATGATTAAGGGAGTAGGGTACGGCTGGATCCCAGGAGACGGTCTCAATTCCCAGCCGCACGTAATCAATAACCTCATGCCGGTCCGCCCGCAGGATATCATACAAACCTTTCAGGTATTTATTAACATACGCAGTGATGGTGATCCCCACAGCGATCACCGAATTTCTCTCTTGCCCCCGTTTTTCCCGACTGAGCAGGGTTTCCACGTTTTCCTCCAGTATTGCCTGTTTGCGGCGGTGCTCACCGTAGTTGTGGGCGATGTTGAAGAGGAAGCAGAGGTGACTGGTTGCCAACAGTTCACGCAGCAGGGCGTTATCCATAAGCAGATTGGAACGGAGATCCGCATGCCAGCCCCGCCCCGTAATTTCACTGATGATCTTAAGTAAATCCGGGTGTAAAGTCGGTTCCCCGCCCACGATTTTGATATAATTGTGGCAATTGTTCCAGTCGAGTATGCGTTGCACCAGCGCTACGGACATCATCTGGAGTGCTTCACTTTTGTAAGAACCCTGGAAACAGTAAGGGCAGCTCGTATTACATTTGTTTATAATACTCAGGTTCAAGACGCGACACTCCTTTGCACCGCTTAAGCGTGACCTGTCTTGTCTGAGCTGCTTATAGTTATAAAATGAAGCGGGGGATGATTATGAACTTATGTATACTTATTCAATGCAAAGATTAAATAACCTGCACGGCGGGCAATAAATTGTTTAAAATATTTCATTTATTTAAAATATATTATATGGAATTCCATAAAACTGCAAAAAGGGTAAATAATAAAAGGAAATTTGGGGGGAGGATAGAATTTAGGAATAAAAGTTTAAACAAGGACGGTGGAGAGATGTCTCTTTTTGCAATCAGTGACCTGCACCTATCCCTCAATGGAGACAAGCCAATGGATATTTTTGGTGACCGGTGGGAGCAGCATCACCTAAGATTGAAGGAGCACTGGGAAGGGTTGGTGGATGACGACGATACGGTGATTATCGGCGGAGATATATCCTGGGCCCTCAGACTGGAAGAGACAGAGCTGGACTTTCAATTTATCCACGGGCTCCCCGGGCGAAAAGTTTTGTTTAAAGGAAACCATGATTACTGGTGGCAAAGTTATGCTAAGGTAATGAAATCACTGCCCCCGAGCATCTGTGCAGTACAGAATAACTATTGTGTCTATGAAGGCCATATTGCTATTTGTGGTACCCGGGGCTGGAACGTTCCCGGCAGCACAAACTTTTCAGAGCAGGATGACAGGGTTTACCGTCGCGAACTGATTCGCCTTGAACTTTCCCTAAGCATGGCAAAAAAAGACGGTTTCGGGCAAACTGTTGCGGTATTACACTACCCTCCGTTTGGCCCAGCCCTCGAGGATAGCGAGTTCGTATCTGTTTTGCACAAATATGATGTAAAGATATGCCTGTACGGCCACCTGCACGGCGAAGACCACTGTCGCGCCTTCAACGGAGAAAGAGACGGCGTAACGTACTACTTCACAGCAAGCGACTACCTAAACTTTCACCCCCTGCAAATATTGTAAAATTGTTACTACTTAGGTATAATTTGCAGCGGGGTGCAGGATACCTGTTCGAAACCGCAGTCTCAAGTTATAGATACAGGGGTTGCCTTTGCCGACCCGGCCACATGCTAAACTCGCTGCGCTCAAACACGTAGCATGTGGAAACCCCGGTCCGGTAAAGCCTTTTGATCGAGCCTGAACGGTTACTCACAGGTAATCCTGAACCCCTTGTGCTATTTTCAAGAGTGCTGAGTTGTTACGTAAAATTTAACGAAAAGGGGTCTGACCCCCTGTAAATTTTTTCATTTATTCTTCAGGGGTGGGGTCGGGGCCGATTATTTTTCCTGGGTTGAGGATGCAGGTGGGGTCGAAAATCGCTTTGATCCCCTGCATCAGGTCAAGTTCTGTCTCACCCAGCACGAAGGGGAGATATTTTTTACGCTTGTGGCCGATGCCGTGTTCGCCGCTCAGTGTTCCCCCAAGTTGGTGGGCTATGGTGTAGAGCTTTTCCAGCATTGTATGTATGGCTTGCCAATATTTTTCGTCCGTCATCGTATCCTCTTTTTTCAATAGGTGGATATGCACGTTTCCATCGCCGAGATGGCCGAAGCAGACACTTTCCAGGCCGTAGCGGTCGCTAAGGCTCTCCGTTTCCGCTAGGAGGGCGGGGATGGATGAGGGAGGCACGACGATATCCTCGGCAGCGTTATCACCGCAATACGCCTTAATGGCCTCACCAATTACAGCGCGCAGTTTCCAAAATTTTTCCCGTGTGGAGGGAGTATTGGCAACGTAGACGTCCAGCGCACCACCTTCAAGGCAGTGATCGGCGAGAATGTTGTAGTTCCGCTCCACTTCCTCCGTCCCTCCGTCCACTTCAATCAACAAGTAGCTTCCCGCCTGCTGCATGTTGGGTGCTTTTTCATTGCGGAAGCGGCAGCCCAGCTCCATGCTGCGACGGTCGATCAGTTCAATAGCGGCAGGAACAATGCCTGATTCGATCATCATGCGGGGGGCGGCCTTAACCGCGCTTTCCACATCGGGAAACGGTGCCAGCAGGACGGCGGAGGCTGGAGGCAGGGGCAGCACGCGCAGGGTGATGCGGGTAAAAATCCCCAGTGTTCCCTCTGAGCCTACGAGCAATTGCAGCAGGTCATAGCCTGTTACATCTTTAAGGCGTTTTCCACCCAGTTCCATAATTTTGCCGCTGGGGAGGACTACCTCCAAACCGTGCACATAACGACCGGTAACACCGTATTTAATCGCCCGTGCTCCCCCGGCATTTTCGGCCACATTACCGCCGATAAAACAATTTTCAAGGCTTAGGGGGTAGCCGGCGTAAAAGAGCCCTTCCCCGGCCAGGCTGCGGTTCAACTCGTTGGTAATCACGCCCGGTTCCAGAACGACCATGAGATTTTCCCTGTCGATTTCGAGGATACTGTTCATGCGTTCCAGGGAAAGGAGAATGCCGCCGTAAAGGGGAACGGCTCCCCCGGAAAGGCCACTGCCGGCACCGCGGGGTGTCACGGGGATATTTTCCTGAACGGCCAGCTGCATAATGAGGGAAACTTCCGCTGCCGTGCGGGGCTTTACCACCACTTCCGGCATGGTAGTGTAGCCGCTCTCAAATATTTCATCATGACTGTACGGAAGCATTTTTTCTCTGTCATCGTGGATGACATAACCGGGGCCGGTTATGTCGGCTAACAGTGCCACCAGTTCCGGTGTTACTTTTTGGTAGTTCACTTCTAATCCGCCTCCTTTAATCATAAGTATTTTAAGATTTAGCATTCTTTTATGAGGCAAAATGTTATAATGAATATGAATATTGAAAGAACTTCAAGGGTAAATAAATGGTAAGGGAGTTTCTTTTTCGTGAGAAGGATTAAAAGG
Organism: Syntrophomonadaceae bacterium; assembly: GCA_007122565.1. GTDB lineage: Bacteria > Bacillota > Dethiobacteria > DTU022 > UBA8154 > UBA8154. Next base: position 6,085 of record SKTJ01000030.1, read on the forward strand.
TTTGTCGTCTATTTTATTATTACAATGCTTCTACTGCTTCCTTTTATTTCGGGCTGTGCTGAAGTTTCCACTAATAATGATATGGTGGCCCGGGTGAACGGTCAGGCTGTTACCCGGCAGGAGGTGGATGAATTTATACGGATGGTCTACCTTTATATGCCTGATTTACAGGAAATTTATAGCTCCAGCGAACAGGCCGTCATGCTGGAAAGTGAAATATTATGGCTACTCATTGAATCTGTAGTTCTCCAACAAGAGCTGGAAAGGCTTTCTCTGAAACCGGATGAAGTGGAACTGGAGCGCCACTTCCGTCAGTTCCGTGAAGATCTGATCAACTTTATTTATGAGACAGAGGAAAAATACCTGGACCGCCTGCATGAACTGCAATTAAATGAAGAACAACTTAAAGCACTACCCCGTAGTACAATGCTGCGCGAATTACTTTTCCAGCATGTATCCTCCACTGTAACTGAAGAAGATGCCCGCACTTATGTGCAGGAGAACCTATTTTTGCTGGAGCAACCGGCCAGCGTCTACGCTTTCCGTATTCTGCTGGAGAGTGAGCAGGAGGCTCTGCAGGTACGCCGACTGCTGGAGCAGGGAGCCGATTTTGTGGAGACCGGAGAAAAATATTCCCGTGATGGTTTCATAGAGCTGGGTCAGATAAGCGAAACGGATATCTTCGATCCACCCTTTATCAAAGCAGCCTTTCAACTGGAACCTGGAGAATTGAGCCAGCCCGTGAAAACACCTCAGGGTTATTATATCATTCTGATCACGGAAAAAGAAGAGGCCTCCACGCTTGATTTTGAGCAGGTCAAGGCCTATATTATGGCTGTAGTGCAAGAGGAATATTATGAAGAATATTTTCACCGGTTATTGCAAGACAGTACGATCGAAACGTTTATAGGGGATAAATAATGTAAAAGATACTGTCATATGTTTTTCAGGATAAAGAAGTTAAATGAATAAAACCCTCCCTTCAGATAAATAATAAGGTAAAGCCTTACAAATACCAAGAAAGAGGGAGGGATAAAAAGGGATTGAAAGCAACAGGGATAGTACGCAGAATCGATGATCTAGGTAGGGTGGTTATTCCAAAAGAAATCCGACGAACCCTTAGAATCCGTGAAGGAGACCCACTCGAAATTTTTGTGGATCGGGAGGGTGAGGTCATCCTGAAGAAATATTCTCCAATTGGGGAACTGGGGGATTTCGCTCAGGAATATGCCGATTCGCTGCATGAAGTAATGAATCATATTGCCTGCATTGCCGACAGAGATACGATTATTGCTGTTTCCGGTGCGCCAAAAAAAGAATTCCTCAACCGTCCACTCAGCTTGGCCGTTGAAAAGGTTATGGAAACGAGAAAAAGTATTCTCATTAACGAAACTACCATGCATGAGTTTTATCAGGGTGCTGAAGAGGAAACTGTTTCAAAATTTACCGCAGAGGCCATTGCTCCCATCATCACAGAAGGAGACCCCATTGGAGCTGTAATTGTGGGAACACGAAATCAGGATGTTAAGATGGGAGACTTGGAAATCAAGCTGGTAGAAACAGCAGCGGGATTTTTGGCGAAACAGATGGAACAATAATCACTTACCAAGAAATAGTCAGTATGGGAACATCTATCACAAGTCTATGCCATTCTGAATTTTACAGACATGACGGTAACTTAAGCAAAAAAAAGTAGTAACATATTTTGTTACTACTTTTTTGCCGTGTTATAATAAGGCATAATTTCCAGTATGGAACGGGGGGGGAATATTTGTCCAGGGGACACTCCTTTGTTAAAGGAGCATTAATCCTTGGGGCGGCCGGTATCAGCGTACGGCTGCTTGGAGCAGTGCTGCGCGTTTTTCTTGCTGCGGTGCTGGGGGATGAGGGCATTGGGCTTTACCAGATGGCCTATCCTGTTTATACCACGCTGCTGGCCATCTCTACTGCTGGTTTACCCATCGCTGTCTCCAAGCTGGTGGCCGAGCATATGGCTCTGAAAGATTACCGCGGTGCCTACCAGGTTTTTAAGACGGCCTTTGTTGTGCTGACAATCCTGGGTGCTTTCTTTTCCTTGCTCCTCTTCTTTGGGGCCGAATCTATAATCAAAATCCTCGAGTTGGATCCCCGTGCCTTCTATCCCCTGGTGAGTATCTCCCCGGCTATTTTTATCGCTTCTGTAATGTCAGCTTTTCGCGGTTTTTTCCAGGGACAGCAGGAGATGCGCCCTACCGCATTCTCCCAGATATTTGAACAGACCGCCCGTGTTGTGGTAGTGCTGGCGCTGGTCTTCCTGCTCATTCCGCGGGGACTGGAGTTTGCCGCTGCGGGAGCCACCTTCGGTGCCGCTGCCGGGGCTTTTGTAAGCCTTGTGTTTTTAATTGTGGTCTTCCTGCGCAGGCGGGAAGCTATTGCTGAGAGGGTGAGAAGGCAAACATCCTTGCGTGATTTTCACACGCTGCCGGTTCTTTACCGTCTTGCCGCCTTTTCTATTCCAATTACTTTAGGCAGTCTGATTATCCCGCTGATTAACATGCTGGATCTGGCGGTGGTACCACTGCGCCTCCATGAAGCGGGCTTTTCCCGGGAGGCGGCAACCGCACTCTATGGCCAACTCACGGGAATGGCGAATACGCTCATTCAGTTTCCCATTATTCTGACCATTGCTCTGGCCATGAGCATGGTGCCGGCTATTTCCGAGGCACAGGCCCTTAGAAATAATACCCTGATCAAGGGAAGAACGGAACTGGCCATCCGCCTGACGCTCTTTTTCAGCATACCCGCTTCGCTGGGTCTATTTGTCCTGGCGGAGCCGTCAACGCTGGTTCTTTTTGATAATATATCCGCTGCTTTCCCCCTGCGCATTCTCTCCTTTGGGATTATCTTTCTTTCTCTTTATACTACCACTTCCGGTATTCTGCAGGGGCTCGGTCATACTTTTGTACCCGTACGCAACATGTTTTTCGGTGCGCTGGTTAAGGTTATCTTAAGCTGGTATTTGACGGCAATTCCGGAACTACATATCGGGGGGGCGGCTCTCTCCACACTGGCCGGCTTTTCTCTCTCTTCATTTTTAAACCTCTGGAAAGTGGGCAAACTAACAAACTGGCGTTTTCCCGCTGTTGATCTGATCTTAAAACCACTAATGGCTGCGCTTGTTATGGCCTGGGGAGCAAGCCTCTCTTACCGTTTGCTGAGCGGACTGTTGGGTGAATTTCTTTCCCTGCGTCTGGCCCAGGCGGGAGGGCTGCTGGTGGCTATTATACTGGGCATCTTTATTTATGTGGCTGTCCTTTTCCTGCTGGGGGGAGTACGGGAGGCAGACCTGCGGGCCATCCCCCGCCTCGGTCCGCCGCTGCTGCGCTGGGCACGGCGCTTCAGACTGCTGCGGGACTGATAAATATAAAAATTTACAGGGGGGTCAGAACCCTTTTAGGAAAATATGGTAGATGGGAGTAGGGTGAATGAAATATTTGTATTTGGTGGGATTGGGCCGGGGTGATCTTGCTTCCCTGGCGATTCTGGAGCAGGAGAAGTTGATGGAAGTGGGCACTTTTTTTTGTACTGCTGCGCCGCCCCATCTTGTAGAATTTCTGAGTGAACAAGGTAGGCACGTAGTCAACCTTGGAGCATTTCTGGAGAATAATGGAGAGTTGTCCTTTAACGAACGAGGCGAAAAGATGGTTGAGTTGGTGCGCAGTGTGCTTGCGGAGGAGGGGGCGGCAGTTTGCATTCTGCCTGGGCGACCCTGGCCCGGTGAAGTGTTAAAGGAGCTGTTGCAGCAGCACCTGGATCAGCGGGAAGTAAACGTGCAATACCTGCCTGGTGAAGATGTTGTGCTGAGTCTGCTGGAATCCATAGATTCTTCAATGGACGGGAAAGGTGATGGAGTAGCAGGAGCAGTTTCCAATAAAGGGATTGCCCTTATTGATGCCTCCTGTGGCGATGAATTAAAGGATCCGCCTCACGGTGGACTGCTCATCACCCAAGTTTACAGCCAGGCCGTGCTGGCGAAACTTGCCGGGCAGCTCTGCCATATTTACCCTTCCGGACACCCTGCTGCTCTTTGGCAGTTTGACCAATCGGGAAAAGCAACCCTGTCCGGTATGTGGACCCTACAGGAACTTTCAACTTCCCCCGGAGTACCCCTTCATGCCTGGAGCTTTTTATACCTTTCTCCACCACCCCTTTGCTCCCTGGGTGATATGACCGCTATTATGGCCGAACTTCGTTCGCCAAAAGGGTGCCCCTGGGACCGGCAACAGGATCACCACTCCCTCAAACCGTATCTTTTGGAAGAAGCTTACGAAGTGCTGGAGGCGATCGACAGCGGTGATCGCGTACATCTTTGTGAGGAACTGGGGGATCTTTTATTGCAGGTTATTTTCCACAGCGAACTGGCGCGGGAGCAGGGGGATTTTTCCCTTTGGGATGTGGTAGATGGGATCACCAGGAAAATTTATCGCCGCCATCCCCATGTTTTTCAGGAGGAGAAGCTGGCCGATGCCGGGGCTGTGGTGCGACGCTGGCAGGAAATCAAGCTCCAGGAGAAAGGTGGAAAAGAGGATGACCGTTTTGCCCTGCCACCGGGGCTTCCCGCACTGATGAAGGCACAAAAAGTGCAAAAGCGGGCTGCCGCTGTGGGATTCGACTGGCCGCACGTTAACGGGGCCCTGGAGAAAGTAACGGAAGAATTAAAAGAATTAGAGGAGGCACGGGCGGGGGAAACGACGGGAAGAGTGGCAGAGGAATACGGAGATCTTCTTTTTGCCATTGTCAATGTGGCCCGTTTTCTCGGCGTTGATGCGGAACAGGCTCTTGCCGCTACGGTGCGGAAATTCATCCACCGTTTTGCATATATAGAAAAAAAAGTGCAGGCTACGGGCAAACATTTTGAGGCTTTTTCCCTGGGTGAACTGGATATATTTTGGGAAGAGGCTAAATTTAATGAATAAATGAGAAATATTTAGCAATAAGGCAGGAATTACTTTTCGCCCCGCGAATTATAAAAAGTAAAGAAAAATTGGCAATTGGCAATTATTTGCAAATAAAGGAGGATGCTTGCTGGTGAATAAGGCTGAACTGATTGGCGGTGTCGCGGAAAAGGCGGAGGTTTCTAAAAAGGACGCGGAGAAGGTAGTAAACGCACTATTCAGCACGGTTTCTGACGCGCTCAAAAGTGGTGAGAAAGTACAGATTATCGGTTTTGGAACCTTTTATACACGGATGCTCAAAGAAAGGCAAGGCTATAATCCGGTAAAAGGTGAATCAGTAAAGCTGCCGGAAGTGAAGATCCCTGCTTTTAAAGCGGGTAAGACTTTAAAAGAAGGAGTGCGCTAATTTTTTATTTATAAAAATTGTGATATTTTTTAAAGCCTTTTAACGTACATTCGCGGTGACGTTAAAGGGCTTTAATTGTCTGCAGACCACCAGTCTAAAGTCAAATATCAAAAGTCGAAAATTAAGAGCATTAAAATAGCAGTTGCCTTTGCCGGCCCATGACATTCACTGATGAATGTTGTCGAAATCCCGATCCCGCAAAGCCTTTTTGCGACCCTGAATGCCTCTCACGCGCAACCCTGCCCCCTCTTGCTAAAGGAACGGCACAGGGGCCGTTCCGCATATCCCTCCCGCCTGTTAAGTAGAGGTATATGCTGACCATTGTAAATTATGGCAGTTCTAAAGAATTGCTAAAAAAAGCGTATTTGTGAACAATAGAATAGCAGTTACATTTCACTTCTTACTTAATGTTGGAACAGCGACAGCGGGGTTGTTGCCGGAGGCCTGATATGAATAAAAAAATAATTATATTGATCCTCGGTATCGTCCCCTTTTTGATGGTTCTTGGAAATTCCATGTTAATCCCCGAATTTCCGGCAATTAAAAATGCCCTGCAGATCAGCCAGTTCCAGGTTGGGTTATTGATCACTTATTTTTCCGCCCCGGCAGCTCTGACCATTCCTGTACTCGGCTATATTTCAGATCACATTGGGCGCAAAGCTATAATCGTCCCCGCCATGCTCGTTTATGGAGCGGGCGGAGCGATCAGCGGTTTGGCTGCAGCCTTAATGGATAATCCCTATAATATAATCCTGCTGGGGAGAGTTGTCCAGGGCGTGGGTGCAGCGGGGACCGCACCAATTGCCATGGCTCTGGCCGGCGACCTGTTTAAACCGGAGGAACGGAGCGAAAGTATGGGTGTTCTGGAGGCGGCAAACGGGCTGGGAAAGGTGCTTAGCCCCATCATCGGTGCGGCAGTAGCGCTGATTGTATGGTATGCCCTCTTTTTCTCTTATGCAATTCTTTCAATCCCTGCGGCCCTGCTTATCTGGTGGCTGGTAAAAGAACCGGAGGGGCAGTTGCAACCCCAGCCTTTTAAGCAGTACATCTATTCCATGCTGAATATTTTCAATAAAAAAGGGGTGACACTTCTTTTAAACTTTTTCGGAGGCATGGTTGTTCTTTTTATTCTTTTTGGTGTACTCTCCTTTACTTCTGATATTCTTGTAAGCACTTTCGGCTTGGCCGGGGTGACCAAGGGTGTAATTCTCTCTGTCCCGCTCCTTACTATGTCAGTCACGGCTTATCTGACAGGTCTCTATCTGCGTAAAGTAAAAAAGCACTTTAAGCTTGCCTATCTGGTTGGCCTGATTGTTATTGCCGTATCCATGGGAATTCTACCTTTCTGTTGCCGCAGCCTCATTGTTTATCCCATCGTACTGGGACTGCTGGGGCTGGGCAGCGGGATAGTGCTGCCGTCCATAAACACTATGGTCACCAGCGCATCCCGGAGCGAACAGCGTGGAGGGGTGACCTCTCTCTACGGCAGCGTCCGTTTCCTCGGCGTGGCCCTGGGACCGCCAGCCTTTTCTTTGATACTGGGTGAGGGTACGTTTATTATGTTCGTCGTTGGCGCAGCCCTCGCCCTGACAAGTGGGTTGCTCGGTTACTTGCTAATCAATGAAAAAGTTATCCTGCAGACAAGTGAAAAGTAGTCAGGATTCAGAGGGAGGGGAAGAGTAGTCAGGAGTGAGTAGTCAGGAGCCAGAATGAAAGAATTTTAGGAGTCAGGAGTCAGTAGTCAGAATGAAAGAATTTTAGGAGTCAGTAGTCAGTAGTCAGTAGTCAGAATGAAAGAATAGGAGCAGGGGGACAGGAGATAGGAGACAGAATAAGCCATAAAAATAAAAGTGGGAGCTATGCGGCTCCCACTGATGAAGATGTAC